>SKKC01000343.1 GCA_007121695.1 Spirochaetales bacterium
AGAACTGAAACTGCCTGAGGTGTGGTGACGACCACAGATCCCGAAAGTTCGGGAATGTACTGACACACCGTCATGACCTCGTCGCCGGTTCCCGGAGGTGTATCGATAATCAGGTAGTCCAGTTCGCCCCATTCAACGTCTTCAAGAAACTGTTTTATGAGACCAAGTTTCATGGGGCCTCGCCAGATAAGAGCACTGTCGCGGTCGTACCCGATAAGTCCGACACTCGCGAGACGAATGTCGCCCTCGGCAACAATCGGTTCGATAACGGTAGTTTCCCCGTCGGGCTGATCGTGTGTCACGAATCGTTGTCCTTCGACCCCCATCATTGTGGGAACGTTCGGACCGTGTATATCGACGTCGAGGATGCCGACCCGTGCGCCGGTTTCTGACAGGGCCTGAGCAATGTTTACCGATACGGTACTCTTACCCACCCCGCCTTTTCCGCTCATGACAGCGATCTTGTAGGTAATGCGGGACATCCGCTCGGTAATCTTCGGGGTCGGTCGTGGCACCATGTTACATACTCCGGTCGGGTTCAGGCATCTACGTTCGAATGCAGCCAGACTCGAAAGCGTTTTCGAAACGATCGCTCACGGGCAAGAAACATATACGATACGGCAGTAACGAGAAGATATGCACTAACGACCAGGACCGCCAACCAGAACCAGCGAATCTCTCCGCTGCTGTACGCCAGGACAGGCAGATTGATACTCAGTACCAGAGGAATTACAAGAGCAAACACGAGCCCCGACGCGTACGCGTAATCTGAAGCAACCGGGGTCTCGAAATCAGGATCGAGGACGCGAAGCAACGCAAGCCCGGTGGTGAGCGTTCCGGTGCTCGCTCCGTAAATCATGAGCATGCGGAGGAACCGGTGATCGTCCGGCTTGAAAATGCGCGAGCAGACCCAGGGAATGAGTGTAATTGTAATGAGCCCGCCAACGGACGCCAGAATGGCAATCGGGACAATGTACTCGAGCACGACCAGGAGCGATATCGCTCCAAGAGACGCGGTTACGAGCACGTCGACCGAAAAACCGTTTATCCGGTTCAGCATCTGAACATCGGTCAGATGTTCGAGATGCAGCGCCCTGACGATGTGTTTTACGAGTATTGCCATGAGCGCAGCAAAAATGAAACTCAGCCCCCAGAGGTTCGTGGCAAGCTCCAGCCCCAGAGGTCCGATAAACGACAGGGCAAACTGTATGCCAGTGAGCACCAGAAAGGTCAGGAAATACACGACGAACACGATGGCCGCGGTAAACGAAAGGCTGTCAATCGCTTCGCTTTCGGTGACCATTTTTCCACCAACAGGCTGTCTGTCGGCCGGATACACCCCGGTCCTGACGCGTTCGGTTTCAAGCACACGGCTCTCCGCCCGGGATATCCATCTTATGCCTGATACCATAGTTTATCAGATAGACTCCGCCGAAGCAGGCAAGCAGAAATCCAATGGCAGCAAACGTAAGACCGACGCTGCCTGCGCCGACGATACCCGCCCCTCGCCATCCCTCGCCTATCGAGAGCGCCTGCCCGGGTCCGAGTGCGAACCCGAGCGGAAGAAGAAATCCGAAGCTGTGATACAGGTCAGGCATGAAGGTCGAAATAAGCAGGAAGGTAATCATGAGTCCGGCAAAGGCCTGGAGCGCATACTGCGACAGGATGCCAATTCCCATGGCAAAGACCCTCCCGTCGCCCTTCTCGCCGGCGGGCTTCGCTGGTCGAAGCGTCATGGCGATAAACGCGATACTCAGAAGGTGGTAGGCAAGCTCTTCGAGGTTTCGCGTGCCAAGATCAAGCAGCGGCATTACGAAATTGTAGAGAGGGAGCAGAAGAAGACCGGCTGTCAGCGCATTCGGTATCAGGTACTTCTGGAAAAAACGCACCTTTGAGCGGATAAACGTAGATATAAGCAGCGCCAGTCCGATCATTCCGAAATCAACGAACAGTATCCAGTTAAAACTCATGTGCCCGTTATACCCTGATTCTGCGCGCATGGAAACCATTTTTCTGCTGCGGAAAAAATCCTCTTCCGGTATACTGCGTCCCGAGATGGGACGAAAACAGAAAAAACTCGCGGCGTCACCTGCCTTTGTACGGTTTCTTCAGTTGACTCTCGGGAGATGGCTGCGATGGAAGTTCCGCCTGAGCAATCAGAACAGACACATCCCCGGGACGCTTCAACCTCCGTACATCGTTATTCCGAACCATGTCGGATTCTGGGATCCGTTTCAGGTCGGTCTGCCGATTCCGCATCCGATACACTACGTCGTAGCGGACGCGAACTTTCGAAGTCCGGTTTTACGATTTCTGCTTGGTCTGGTTGGTTCCATTCCCATTACAAAGTCGATGAGCGACCGGGATGCGGTAAAGCTGATAATGGACGTCCGGCGAACGGGAGGTGTCCTGTGCCTCTTTGCCGAGGGCAGACGAACCTGGGACGGCAGAACTCTGCCCGTCATCCCCTCGACGGCGAAGCTTATCAAGCTGCTGAAAATCCCCGTACTGACGCCCGTACTTGAAGGTGCGTATTTTTCGCATCCCTGCTGGGCCGTGTCTATCCGTCGGGGACGGCTGAACATACGATTCGAGAAACTGTTCGACGGTCCCGAGCTGCGATCCATGTCAGCCGAGGATATACATGCATCGCTCGCATCAGCACTGCAGCACGACGAACACGAGTGGCAGTCACGGCATCTCGTACGGTTCAAGAGCTCGCGACGCGCAGAAATGCTCGAACGGGTTCTGTACATGTGCGATTCCTGCAAAACCATAGGAGCAATGAAATCCTCGGGGAACACCATCCACTGCAAGGCCTGCGGGGCCGTCTCGGAAATGGACGAGTACGGCGCGATTATTCACCGTCATGCGGCTCACACGACAACGACTATCGCGGACTGGAACGACAGGCAGCGTTCAAGGCTTCGCGATCTGATTCGCCAGGCACACGAACACCTCGCCACTAGTGCGGAGGGAACAGCAATCTTTTCGGATGCTCCAGTAAGACTCTTTCTCGGATCGCGACGAAAGCCCCTGGTGAAAATCGGAAGCGGGAAGCTGTCAATGTACGCAGATCGCGTAGAGTACCTGCTTCGACCGAAGTCCCTGCAACGTGCCGGCACGACCGCTCGGGAGCTTATCAGCGAGCACATAGTCCCCGCTGCGACAGACGACGGGAATATCCGGCTGATCTTTCCGTTGCCCGATGTATCCGGCGTCAGCGTGCAGAATCACGAACGACTGGAATGGTACTTTCGGCGACGCCTGTACCATTTCCGCAGCTTCGAAGACAGACTCTCGGGTTACAAATGGTACAGTGCAATCCATATGGCCCGAGAGTTTACCGGCAGCATAGACGAGTCCTGAGTCTGCTTGTAAGTCAATCACCACTCACTTAGAGTATTTTCCAGGAGAAACACATGAATCGTATAGAACCAAGGGTACTCAAGGGATTTCGGGATATACTCCCGGAACAGGAACTGGTGCGCCGCCGGCTGATCGGGGATCTGGAGTCAGGCTTTCGACAATTCGGCTATGTTCCAATAGATACACCTACTCTCGAGTACACTGAAGTCCTGCTTGGAAAAGGAGGCGGCGAGACCGACAAGCAGATATTTCGGTTCAACGACCACGGGAACCGGGACGTAGCTCTCCGCTTCGACCTCACGGTTCCATTTGCCAGATACATGGCGGCGCACCAGCACGAGCTGTATCTCCCCTTTCGTCGATACCACATCGGAAAGGCGTACCGCGGCGAAAACACGCAGCGCGGTAGATATCGAGAATTTGTACAGTGTGATTTCGACATAGTCGGTACAGACACGGCAAGCGCAGACGCTGACATACTGCTTACCGTCGCGCACGCGTTCGATCTGCTCGGGGTATCGGGTATTACGGTACACGTCGCTCACCGCGGGCTGTTCAATCGCTTCCTTACAGCCATTGGCGCGGCAGACCAGAGCGAAGACGTATTACGCACGGTTGACAAGCTTCGCAAGGTCGGGATGGACGCGACTCATTCCTCGCTCGTCGACCTGCTCGACACGAAGCGCGCGGACTCGATTCTGGCGTACGTGACCGCCGGGGGCGACTTTGATTCGACGCTCGATACGCTCGAAGAGCTCGCTGGCGGACCCGGAGAAGACAGCCAACGCATGCGAAGCATATACGCGGCGGTTCGCGAATCGGGAGCTGCCGGATCGCTGCAATACGATCCGTCGATCACGCGCGGTCTTGACTATTATACCGGGATGGTTTTTGAGACCTTCCTGAACGATCTACCCTCGATAGGCAGTGTCTGTTCAGGTGGCAGATACAATGATCTTGCAGAACTGTACACAAAGCAGAA
>SKKC01000360.1 GCA_007121695.1 Spirochaetales bacterium
GCGGCAGTCCCTGGAAAACGCAGGTTTCAGGATAGAGCAGAATTATGAGCTGTCATGGTGGGCCATGACCGTTGAAGCTGTGCTGGCGCGGAAGCCTGCATAGAACGATCAGCCCTCCTTGCGCCCGTCCGGGTATCGTGTGCCTTTCACCGCTCCTGGTTTGCCGCTGGTGAAGTCATGCTCCATGTAATGGATTACGTCATTGGTGGTCAGAACTTTGGCAACGGTGCTGTTGGCAACCGTCAGCGCCGTTTCCTGGTTTGCGGTCGCCGTTGCAACTGCGTCACCGACGACAACGACGTCGTAGCCACGGGAGTTTCCGGCATACGCGGTCGCGAGTACGCACTCGTCGGTCCATAAACCGACGATCACGATGGTATCGATATCCAGTTCTTTCAGCTTCTCGTCGAGATAGGACTGCCCGTGCTCGTTGAAGGTCCAGAACATGTCGAGGTGTTTCCCGTGGTACAGCCACCCGTCGCGCTCTTCCTGCTCCGTCGGCGCAATTTCTGAAAGAGGCTCTAAACCGGCTTCGCCGGTGAACACGTACGCGGCGTTTTCGGGATTATCGGGACGAAGTCCTCGAGGGCCGTACCAGCGGTCCATTGCGTTCGAGATTCCGTCGTCGAAACGTCGGCTCCAGATGCTCCACGCGATACATACGCCATCGTTCACGGCCTTCGCTGTTCGAAATGTATCCACCAGCCTGGTCAGATTCCGCGGAATGAGACCATTCCTCCAAGTACCCGCGCGTGTAGCGCGAGGTCTGATTCGCCGAACAGGACGAACCGAATCAGCGTTACGGTCGCAAGCTCTGGCGTCATCGACAGAACCGCCCGAAAGGCGACGGTCGCCGCTTCTTCCTTTGGATAGCCGAATACACCGGTAGAAAGCGCAGGGAATGCCACCGAGCCCAGACTGTGTTCGTCAGCCAGGCGCAGCGCATTACGGTAACAGTCCGCGAGCAGGGTGTGGCTCGGTGTGTCGACCCCGTATACGGGGCCGAGGCAGTGGATCACGCGATCGTTGGGCAGGCCGTACGCCGCGGTCATGACTGCCTGCCCGGGGCGTATCGGTGCGAGGGGTTTACACTCCTCGTAGAGGGCTTCTCCGGCAGCGCGGTGTATGGCACCGGCTACGCCACCACCGGTGCGAAGTTCAGCATTCGCGGCGTTTACCACGGCGTGTACATCCGCCTGTCTGGTAATGTCGCCGTTCACAAGTTCGATGGTTACGCCATCAGTTGTGTATCTGGTCACGAATTGACCTCCCCTGGTGTTCTCCCCGGCGAGCTCTATACACGGGTGCTTACGCGCGCTCTTCGTGAAACACCTTTGCGACTATGCGCCATCCCCCGGTGAATCGCGCGAGCAGCAACAGGTCTGTAACGTATATCCCGAGGTACAGCACCCGAAACCGGACCGACGCCGTCGATGGGGTCTGCGCGAGTATCTCGTAACTCATGTCTTCGGGTTCCCCGGTCGTCGCGGGGGCGGGAGTGCGCGATACGAAGTCGGCGAGATCCCACGCTGGGGTAACGTGCGTACGCCCCCCCGGTGCACCTGTTATCAGGGCGGATTCAAGGAATACAGCTCGGATGGCTGCCGGGTCGCTGTCGCGAAGCGCCCGGACGTATGTGTGTATAACCTGATCGATCGCATCCATGCGATTTCCTTCCCAGATTGTTCCTGCCATGCAGGATCCGAGTCCTGACCGGTCCTGAAAGCAGTGGTAGTATGACACAGAAGGTCGATGATGAAACAGATATTTCGCGTGGTGATTTCCGCCGTACTCGTGTTGATCCCCCTGGTCGCAGTGGCGGATGAGCCCGAAGACCACCCCCTCGTATCCCGCTATCCGGGCTCGACGCTCACGTATTCGTTTGCGAGCGAGTACGCGGAGTACCGGGTGCCGCTGGCCCCCCTCGACCGACGCGAGATTTCGGAACACATCGACCTGGAGGGCTCGGTTACCTATCTGCAGTACCGGGTGCCTGACCGCTCACCGCTCGAGGTATTCAGGAACTACGAGTCTGCACTGACTCAGGCGGGGTTCGAGATTCTGTTCACGCACGAGGGGAGCACATTCACGCAGGCCCACCACTGGGTAGCCGCTGTGTACGACCCTCACGGGCTTGGCTGGAAGAGTACGTCCGGGGCGTCTGCCATGGCCGGCAATGCCTTCCGCTACCTCGCCGCGTACCGGGGCGACGGAGCGGGCGACGTCTACGTCACCGTCTACACAACGCCACGACGCGGAAGTGACGACTCGCTTCTTCAGCTGGATGTTATCGAGATGACACCCATGGACGCCGACATGATTACCGTCACTGCCGACCACATTGCAGGCGAGATTGCACGGCTGGGGTTTGTGTCCATTTACGACGTATACTTTCCCCCTGACTCGGACGAAGTTCTTGGTCGGTCCGCAGCTGCACTCGGTGAAATCGCGACCTTCCTGCACGCAAACCCGGACATGCGATTCTACGCGGTCGGCCACACCACGAACATTGGCGATCACGCGTATCTCATGGATCTTTCGTATCGGCGCGCGCAGGCCATGGTACAGGTGCTCATGGAAGAATACGGCGTGGCAGCCGGGGTTCTCGAGCCAGCCGGGGTCGGGCCGCTTTCACCGGTCGCGTCCAATGAGACTCCAGTCGGGCAGGGGTTGAATCGCAGGGTGGAGCTGGTGCTTCGATAGTCCTATGCTGGCCAGATTTTCCGTCCGCCACCGGGCGGTACCACTGCATCAATAGCCTGCTGTTCGGCGGCGCTCAAGGGCGGCATATCCAGGACCGCAAGGTTCTGCTCGAGCTGCCGCTGATTCTTACCGCCTGGTATGATCATGGATACGGCGGGGTGCGCGAGTGTAAATCGCAGCGCGAGTTGCGCCAGCGTCTGTCCCGCGGGCCCGAGCTCGAGCACGGGTCTGAGGCGCGAGACCGTGTCGAGGTCCTGCCTGAACTTCTGGTTCTGCTCGGAATCGGTTATCCACGCCTGGCGAAAGTCGCCGTCTTCGAATGTCTGGTTTGCGCTGAACTTTCCGGTGAGAATACCCATGGCGAGGGCGCCGCGGACGATCACGCCAATGTTGTTTGTTTGGCAGTACTCGAGACAGTCGGTCTCGCTCGTTCTGTTGAGGATGCTGTAGTCGATCTGCAGCGTCGAGCAACCGCCCGTTCCGTTGAAGGCCTGCAGATACTCGTAGTCGCTCGTGCTTACCCCGTATGCCCGAATCTTCCCCTGGGTTTTCAGGGTCTCGAAGCCTTCAATGAAGACGTCCATGGTCGGGTCCTGGAAGTTTATGTGACTTTGCATCAGGTCAATGTAATCGGTTTTCAGCCGTTTCAGATTGCTCTCGACTCCCGCGACCAGTCTGTCGACACTCGTATACGCGGTCTGGTTTCTGTCGGTGTCAAATCCTCGCCAGCCGATTTTCGAGGCCACAAAGAACCTGTCGCGGCGGCCCTTCATGGCCGAACCGAGCAGCTCCTCACTGTGCCCGCTGCCATACACGTCCGCAGTGTCGTAGAACTCGACCCCCCGGTTGACTGCCACGTCGAGCATGCGAAGCGCTTCGGCGTCGTCGGTAGAGCCCCAGGAATCGCCTCCTATTGCCCAGAGCCCGACACCGACGGGAGAAAGCGAGCTGCCTGTGTTACCAAGTGTACGTTTGATCATTTCCTTATGGTACAGGCCGTGCGCGCTCACCGCAAGGCAGCAGTGCATAGGCCTCTACACGATAATTCGAGGCTGACAGCCGTTCGTGCCATTGTTTCTCGAATCCGAATGAAAACGGGCGCGAGAGGAGTCCGGCTGCTTCTTCTGCGCGTGTCAGAGCCGTGCAGCGGTCAAATTCCGTGGAATCAGCCGCGAGTAACAGTTCCTTCCGGTGCAATATGGGCCGGTTCGCCCGATATCGTCTGAAGCGTACGCGCTTGAGGTCGGTATCGACCTCGCACGACGCGGCAAGCGCGGGATGCGCCTGAGCCATGAAGTCCGGGTATAACAGCAGACTCATACTGTGTCCGCCGCGGTCCTTCAGCACGAGGTCCGCCGGATCAACGGGTGCGAAGGCGCGTGCGAGGAGCCCGGTCGCGAGTACTGAGGCAGGTTCGGCAAGGTTACAGCTGCACAGGTGGTAGTAGCTGGCGCGACCGACCCGCTTGCCCGGAAGCGATGGATGCCGTCGGATATGCGACAGAAGTTCCCCACACAGGTCAAAAAAGCTCTGTTCCGGCATGGGGCCCTCCGTTACTCATTCAGCCGCGTGGCATGATGCGACTTTTTCCGCTACACTTGATCACGTAATGCGGAATACATTCATTCTCTGTACC
>SKKC01000012.1 GCA_007121695.1 Spirochaetales bacterium
ATGGACGAGCAGTCTGCAGGCAGCCGGGAGACGCTGACCGCGCTGACCCACATTACCGACCTGACCAATCGCATGCGCGACGAGTTTGCCGATATGGTCGAGCGCGGGAACAGCGTGGAACGCGAGATGCGTGAGGTCGCCGAACGAAACGCCACGGTGGCAACCTTCGTCGGCAGCGTACTCGACGGGGTCGGACGTATCTCGACATCGGTGCAGGAGATCGGGGAACTGGGCGAGCAGAACAACACAGACATTCAGCGGGTACTCGAAAGCATGAATCGCTTCCGCACCGAGTAGGGGCGATATGGAGATTCCCGATACCCGTGCATACGAACTGAAGCGGGGTGTATATGCAATCGAAGTCTCCGTACGCGAAGCGTCGCTTCCAGGGTTTTTCCTGCTGAAGTGCAACGAGCGGGAAATCGGCAGTGGCGCAGTGCCAGCACGAAACAATCCGCAACAGACGCAGCGACGTGCACTCCCGGGGACACAGTGGCACGCGCGCGATCGTGACCGGTACCAGGAACTCGTTACCAACTGGACCCCACCACCCGGATTCATCGAGTCTGCCAGGACCGTGCACACCTGGACGTTTCCGTTCTACCAGGATCAGAACGGAACCGTGCGCCTGGACTTCGAGGTGCATGCAAGTTCACTGAATGACGAGATCATGCGCTTCAGCGCCCGGACGCTCACCGTCGAGTCCGTCTCGATCCGCGAAGCATCGCTGTCCTCGATTGCACTGCGTATACCCGATTCGCTCAGGCACCGACCACTCGTTCCCGTCTGGGGCTGGATGAGCATGACCAGCTTTGACCATCCGGACAATGCTGTGAGCACGCCCGCCGAGCTTCGAAGCCGGGCGATAGACGAAAGCGCCGCCTGGGGGGCTACAGGCTTCGAGTTTCTCCCCGTGAACGACGACGGCCTGTCGTTTGAACCTGATACATCGCCAGCCGGGGCGGCGAGTTCATCATCACCCTGGCCTGTCAGTTCTGACCGAACCTGGACGGCGACCGCTGTCCGGGAACTGCTGCAACACGCCCGGTCGCGAGGCATGGCGAACTTTCTGTTTCTCTACACGCTGTACGGTCTCAGCGTACTCAGAGCAGGCCTTGACCACGAAGAACGCGAAGCGTTTCTGTCTGCGATCCTCGAGAGCCTGCACGCTGAAACGCTTCTGGCCGGTGTCATTCTTGAGGGATGGCTTCCAGTGGAACCCTCGCGCGTGCTGCCGCAGCTGCGTGACGTGGCCCCCGACACGGCGCTGTTCGTCTCGGTCGAGAGCGGAGAACAGATCGATGCCCGGGACCTTGAGTTCAGCCATGATACATACCCCTACATTGCCCACTGGGCTACATTCAGCGTGCAGCACACGGGATTCGACGCATCGTATCCACACGCCCCCTACCCCATGTCCTGGTACCGCGAGATCATGGGGACCCCGTGCTTTTACATGCAGGGCTGCGCCCAGACGCACCATCCCCGCAAGCGATTTCCCCGGATTGTTCCTGACTGCACGACAGGCGTTTCCAACCGCACGGTGTCGCCTGACTGGATCGCCGCGCAGATCGTGTCGTTCAGCGAAATGAACCTGCTGCACCCCGAAGACATGCCGGCAGCGGCGGTCTGCTGGGAGGCAGATGAACCGACCATGGCTCCGGATCCGGCACGCCGATACATGTACGCGCTCACGCAGGATCCCTGCCGCGCCTGCTACGCCTGCCGCCTCGATGACACGGGCGCAGGCGGCGAGATCGATCTGAAACGCGAGACCAGGCGCATTCGGCCCGACGAAACGGTGCGCCTGCGACCCCGGCACCCGTATCCGGCGACCTGCACGGTGCTGCGCAACCGCTTCCTCGAACTGGTGCTCTTCCCCGACCGGGACTATTCGGTGCTGCGAGCCGACCTGAGCGGTCGCGGCCGCTACTACCATAACGGCGCGTGCACGGTATTGACCGACCCCGTCTTCGTAACGCGATTCGGCGACCTGCGCGAACTCGACAAAACCATTGCAATAGCCGAGCCGGCAGGACCACTCGCGGCCCTGCTCGAAACCGTACGCCTCGGAGGATCAGGTGCACAGTGTAAGGAGATCAGGCGATGGAGCGTCGTCGCCGAATGTTCGGAGCTGAAGCTGCAGGTAAACAGGGAATGGCCTGCGCGACCAGGCGGGCGGGCAGGCCTCGTCGAGAGCTTTCTTGGACTGCGAGGACGAAGCATGACGGTACGAGAGAGCTCCGACACCCGCTGGTCGGCTGTTCTGACCGATGCGAGCGATTCGGGGCTGCCGGATGTGTCTGTCGATGTATCCTGGGATGGTGCGGCCAGTGCGGTGAACATACAGTACGAACACGATGGAATCCTGATTCAACACGAACCCTCGGGAGAAGCGGAAACATGGACGATCACCATGCAGTACGGGCTGTCTTCCGTTCCGTTCGAGATCGGAACAGCGTCTGTAGAGACCGAATGCACGCTCGTGGCGGCGCCTGCGGTGCTCCGTGCGATCGACACCCCGCACACGCCGGTGTATGTCGGTCACGACGGCGTCTGGCGGGCACGACCCACCGCCCGGTCGTTCGAGCATCCGTCAGACGTATACATACGACTCGACGATTTCGCAGGCGAAGCTGTTGCCATACGGCGGGAAGACTACCTGTTCTCATGGATACGCGCCGGAGGCGGGTGTCGGTACATCGTGGACTTTGCCGCCGTTCAGGTACACCCGGAACACGTTGCCGCAGAGATATTCGTGCAGCATACCCCGGCGTACCTGAAAACTGTTCGTGTTGAATCGCGTTTTCCCCTTGCGAATGTCAGAATTAACGGCAAGGATTGGGATGTGCACGAAGCAGGCCACGTTCTGCGTTTACCCGCACGTACAGGCAGCTATCGGCTGCAGGCCCGGAGGTAAAAACATTCAATGGCCATCCGATTGCCCGAGCGAGTTCGGGGTTACATTCTCCAGCTGATCGCCGACCGCGGACTGGTACCGGGTTCATCGCTTCCAACGGAGCACGAACTGACGCAGGCGCTGAATGTCAGCCGCAATACGGTCCGGCAGGCGCTGGAAATACTCGAGCGGGACGGCGTCATCTACCGGATTCAGGGAAGCGGCACCTTTGTCGCGGGAGAAGACGGGCCAGGCGATCGCTATGGTCCTTCAGACTTTCCCGGCATGACTCCGACAACCGTTCCGAAGCGTGAAGCAACCCGTCTGGTCGGTCTGGTCATGCCCTTCACCGACGGATACCTGAACCTCATGATTCAGAGCATAACAGGCGTCCTTCGAACCTACGGATATCAGCTCATCGTTTCCAATTCGCACAACCACCCGGACGAGGAAGCATCGATTCTCAGAGAGATGATGGATCAGGGAGTTCGCGGTGTCCTGGTTTTTCCCTGTTCCGCGTTCACGACCCACGATACGTGGGCGCATATGGCGGAACGCGACTTTCCCTACGTACTCATGCTGCGGCACCGCAACGATCCTGCAGAAGACGCAATATGCTTTGAAAACGAGACCGCCTCGTTCAACGCGGTTCTGCACCTCGCACGCTGCGGGTACACCCGCTTCGCGTTCGTCGGCGGGCCCGAACAGGACGTCCCGCCGCATACCGAACGATACCGGGGCTACGTGCGCGGCCTTGCACGCGTCGGCTGCTCGCCGGACCCGGCGCAGGAGCTCATTGATCACGTGGAGGGCCACGCCTCGGTCGATACATCTGTGGTCGAGACGCGTGTAGAAACCATTGCTGCCTTTCTGAAGTCGATAGAAACCCCTGTAGGCATTGTCGCGGTGAATGATCTGCGGGCGAACCTTGTGTACCAGGCAGCCCGTAGCGTCGGACTTCGCATCCCCGCCGATATAGGCGTGATCGGATTCGACAACCGCGATTTCGCTGCGCTTCTCGAGGTTCCCCTGACGACGATACATCAGGACATTACGCTTCTCGGCGAAATGGCGGCACGGAGACTCGTAGACAGGCTCGTCGGCCAGCTTCCGGAAGGCAGCGGGCTGCGCCGACTGCCTCTGTGCATGGTCACCCGGGCATCCTGCGGGGAAGCGTACAGCGAGTAAAATGCGGCCCCGGGCCGCTCATTTCAGTTTACGGATCAGACAACTCAGCATATTATGTACTATATGTCTGATTTGTATTTTGTTCAGCGCGATGGCTCGCTGACTGTTCGCACACGCTCGATTCCCCGCACAGGCTGGGCACACCGCCTGTACAACACCGCGTATCGCCTTCGGCTCGATCCGTTGCTTCGCGGCACAGGTGAAGTGTTTGATCCGATTCCCCGCATTCTGTCCAGTGGCGAGCGCGGGCTGTACATACGCGACAACGGCAGCGGCGAGGTATGGTCGCTCGGCCACGGGCTTCAGGGTGCTGACGACGAGTTTACCTGTAGCTTCGGACATGCGCGCATCGAGTGGACAGCACATGTCCACGGATACCTCACTCGCCTCACGGTTTCGCTGTCAGACAAAGCCCCCCTCGAGATGTGGCACCTCTCCATTGACCTTCCGCCGGAAACCCCTCTACCCGACTGGCGCGTGTTCTACCAGATGCCGCTTCCCGGATTCGCCGGTCACATAGGGGTTCGGGCTGGATACGATCACGACTACGAGGCGGTGTTCTGCGATCACACTGAGTATTACACGGAGTTCCAGGACATAGACCGGATACAGACGACACGGCACGTCGCCCTGCTTTTCTCGTTATCCGGCATCGCGGGGTTCGACACCGACCCGGATGCATTCGACGGCACAGGGATTGCGCGACCGACGCCCGCAGCAGTCGAACAGGGCTGTACGGGAAGCAGTGTCGAAGGGGCAGATGCCTGCCTTGCCGCAGAGTTTCTGCTCCATACGACACCGAACGGGTCGCCGGGCGTATCCTGGGGTGTTGCTGCTGCGTCGAGAACAGAGCTCGGGGCCGGTGCGCACACCCGGTTTCGCGAACTGCTCGGCAATGCCGCTCCCGACAACGCGCCCGCCGAACCACCGCGACCGTTCACCATTCACCTTTCCGACTCCGGTTCGGAAGCCTTCCTGACGCACTGGCTCGGGCGACAGATCGACTACATGGCGACAACCGCGCGGGGCGAACGCGCACCGTGCATACGAAACGTGTTACAGGACGCGCAGGGGCTGTCGGCGCAGAACCCTGTGCTTGCTCAGCAACTGCTGCAGGACGTGTGCCGCGTACAAGGGGAAGACGGATATCTCCCCCACAGCATGAGCCTGAATCGCTGGAATGCACCTCGCGGGCTCGGAAATCTCCAGTTTCACGATGCCGCTGTCTGGCTCCCCATCGCGGTGGACCACTACATACGCACAACGGGCGATTTCGCCTTGCTGGGGACGGAGCTGCCGTACTCGGAGGGGGGCAGCAATCCGTCTCCGGTTGCCGAACACCTCACACGTGCAATCGACTATCTCGAACGCACGACCGGCGCGCACGGGCTCCCGCTCCTGGGCGACGGGGACTGGAACGACCCGCTGAACGGTCCAGGACGGCGGGGGAAGGGAGAATCGGTCTGGCTGGGCGAGGCCTTCGTGTACGCCACCCGCCGCCTCGCCGATCTCTTCGAGGCAGCGGGACTGCCGGGAACGAAAGACCTTCGCGCCCGCGCGGATACCATGGACTCGCGCATCGCAACGGATTGCTGGACGGGAAGCAGATTTATTCGCGGTTTCGACGACGACGGACGTCCCTTTGGGCACGACGATGACGATTACGGCTCCGTGTTTCTGAACGCCCAGACCTGGGCTGTCATGGCCGGTATCGGCACCGAATCCCAGCGGACGACCAGCCTCGAGACGGTAGACCGGGCGCTCGATACAGCCTTTGGTCCGATCACGCTCGCACCGACCTTCCCCGCCTACGACGAACGCATCGGCAAGATTACGGTCAAACCCCGTGGAGCGAATGAGAACGGTTCGGTGTACTGCCACGCTGCGGCGTTCAAAGCGCTTGCGGATGCCTGCGCGGGACGGGCAACGAAGGCAGCAGCGACCCTGGAACGGATCATTCCAGGCGCACAGTCGTGTCGCATGGAACGTACCGGGCAGCTTCCGCTCTATGTGCCGAACTTCTATTATGGCCCGGACGCAGGCCCGGCAGCCGGCCGGTCGAGCATGCTCGACTCGACGGGCACCGCTGCGTGGCTGTCCATCCTCGTATCGGACTACATCTGCGGTCTGTACCCTGACTATGCTGGGGTACGCATTCGGCCGTGCCTGGATCCTTCGTGGCTGCCGATACGGTTCGAACGGACGCTCCGGGGCGCCCGGTACCGACTGACCTGTGACCTCGCCGCCTCCGGTACTGAAACGGAAACCCGTATTTCGGTAAACGGCGAAGAGCTTGCCTCGTTGCACATACCCTACGCAGAG
Source organism: Spirochaetales bacterium (assembly GCA_007121695.1). Lineage (GTDB taxonomy): Bacteria > Spirochaetota > Spirochaetia > DSM-27196 > SKKC01 > SKKC01. The sequence continues at coordinate 6,410 of SKKC01000012.1, forward strand.
CCGGGCAGCACCACAGATATTCACGTACGGTACCCGAAAAAACAAATAGAACATTACAGTACATATAGTACAAAAACATTGACGGCTCGCTGAAACGGGCCTACGATGAACGGGAACAGCAGGAGTAATTGACCAGATATGAGTACACTGTCGCGACGGGAACGGATTTCAAGACGACTGGGGCTGCACACAGACCTGGGCCGTCGACACGGAGCGTGGCTGCTCATGACCCTGCCGGCCGCGCTCTGGATTATCGTATTCCGCTACATAACGCTCGTGGGGCTCGGGATCGCATTCATTGACTACCGCCCCCGTCGAGGTATTTTCGGCAGCGAATTCGTGGGACTGCGTAACTTCGAGTTTCTGTTCCGGACCGAAGCGGCGCTGCGCGCAACCCGCAACACCGTCCTGCTGAGCCTGCTGTTCCTTGTTGTCGGAATGGTGGTCGCGCTGACCGTGGCATATATGATCTATCAGATCTATTCGAGCCGCATGACCAAGTATTACCAGACCGTCCTGCTGCTGCCAAACTTCATTTCCTGGGTCATTGTCAGCTACTTCGTGTTCGCCCTGCTCGCGACCGAAAGCGGCATCGTGAACGTCATGCTTCGGAACATGGGGCGGGAGCAGATCGCATGGTACTCATCTCCGCAGTACTGGCCGTTTATTCTGCTCATGGCGCATATGTGGAACTCGCTTGGCTGGAGCAGCCTGATATATCTCGCCGCCATGCTCGGCATTGACCCGCAGTTGTACGAGGCAGCGACGCTCGACGGTGCGCACAAGGTCCGGCAGTTTTTCTCGGTCACTATTCCACTGATTCTGCCCATTGTGACGCTGAACTTTCTGCTGGGGCTTGGGAACATTTTCGCGCAGGACTTCGGCCTTTTCTATCAGGTGACACGGAACCGTCCGCAGCTGTACCCGACAACAGATGTCCTTGACACCTTCATTTACCGTTCAATCGCTGGTCTCGGGAACATTCCCATGGCGAGTGCGGCACAGTTCTATCAGTCGGTCGTCGGATTCACGCTCATTCTGACTGCGAACTGGCTCATTAAACGGACCAGTCGCTCCGATCAGGATCTTTCGATTTTCTGAGGCACATGACATGAGCACCCACACCAACGCAGCAGCAACCGTTCAGAAACCTCGTCGAAAAAAGCAGTCCGCAAGCCTGCAGGGCTCACCCGGTGTCCGCATTCACAGCAGAACATTGCGTCTGACAGTGCACATTATTCTGGCGGCAATCGCGATGACCGCGCTCGCGCCTTTTCTGATTATTGTTTCATCGTCGCTGACCTCTGAACAGTCGCTGGTTGTGGACGGCTTTGCGATCTGGCCACGGGTAATCGATACCACCGCGTATCAACTCATATTTGAGCGCCCCGAACGCCTGTACAGCGCGTACAGCGTCACGATCTACGTGTCGCTGTTCGGCACCGTGCTCGCACTTCTGTTCATGTCGATGATCGCCTATCCCATGTCGCGAGCACAGTTTCGCTACCGGAAGTTCTTCAACCTCTTCGTCCTGATCCCCATGCTGTTCAACGGCGGAATAGTGCCGTACTACATTCTCGTCACGCAGTTTCTGGGCCTCCGGAACACCCTGACAATTCTGTTCCTTCCCCCCATGATCAGCTTCTATCAGATTATTCTGCTGCGGGCCTTTTTCGTTCAGATACCGAATGAAATGTTCGACGCCGCCCGCGCCGACGGTGCCGGGGAGTGGCGAATCCTGTTCACCATTGTGGTGCACCTCGCGAAACCTGCCATTGCGACCATGGCACTCATGACCTTCCTGAGCTACTGGAACAACTGGACGACGGCACTGTACTTCATCGACAACTGGCGGCTGTACCCGCTTCAGTATCTGCTGCACCAGCTCATGAGAGACGCAGAGGCGCTCGCACTCGAACCCCAGCTTGGCGGACAGGCGCTTCCGACAAACGCAGTACGCATGGCGATGGCCGTGCTGGCAACCGGACCTGCAGCGGCGATTTTCCTGGTCTTCCAGAAGTATCTGGTACAGGGAATCACGCTCGGGTCCCTGAAATAGCGATGGTCGGTGCCTGACGGTCAGGTACCGAGGAGAGACAAAAAACAGGAGGTATTCCATGATACGGAGTACACAAGGCCGCATAGGCCTGACGATTGTTCTTATTGTGCTGCTGCTGCAGCCGGTAATTCTGTCCGCCGGTGGACGTCCGGAGCAACCGGCCGTCCGGGACGAAGTCGATTTTTCCCAGCCCTTCGATGTACCGATTACCTGGTACCTTCGTGCGGGCATCGCCGACACCGAGGATTCGGATGCGGTAAACGAGAGGCTCAACGAAGTACTCGCCGAACGGGGATTCAACGTTGGTGTGCAGATCGAGTTCATTAACCGCCCCGATTACGCAGACCGCATGAGTCTGGTCAATACGGCGGGCGAGCAGTACGACCTCGCGCTCATAACCGAGAGCTGGTTCAACCACTATCCGCAGAACGTGGAGAACGAGTTCCTGACTCCCTTGAGCCACTATGTTCACCCGACAAGCGGCGAGACGGTCGATCTGCTCCGCGAGTTCACGCCGGGACTGTGGGCAAGCATGCCCGAGGGCGGCTGGGACGCAGCACGCATCGACGGAGTTATTTACGCGATACCGAACCAGCAGATCTGGGTGCGACCCTTCGGTGTGTCGATACGACGCGACATTATGGACGCGCTTGATCTTCAGGCGGATATTGACGCACTCGACAACTGGGCCGACCTGACACCGATTCTCCAGACCGTGCAGGATGCCATAGACGACGGGACGCTCGCGAACAGGGTTGCAGACGGACAGAACCTGCGCCGCGCGTTCGCGACGTCTGATCTCGTCAAGGCAGAGAACGCGCGCATGGACCCGATCGGACCAGCGGGCATGGTCGTTCGCATAGATAACGATGACCTGCAGGTAGAGAGTTTCTTCTTCACGGACGAGTTCGTGGAACTGGTCCGGATTCGTCGGGACTGGCAGGAACGCGGCCTTACCACGCCTGATCTGCTTGATCCGCAGGAGCAGATTGCCGGGTACGGTGCCGGACAGTTTGCCGTAGACGTCGGACGTCTGGTAAAACCCGGTGGAGACCTGGAACAGGCGGCGCGCATGGGGTACAGCTGGTACGAGCACCCGATCGCTCCCGCGTTCATAGACACCGGTGGACCCACAGCAACCATGACCGGTATCAGCTCCACCATAGAGAACAACTACGGGAGACTGCGAGCGGTTCTGCAGTTCATGGAGTACGTCCACACGGACCCGGAGATCTACAACCTCATTGCAAAAGGAATCGAAGGTCGTCACTGGGACTGGGTAGACGAAGACGCGCAGCTGATTCGCATTCGCGAAGATTCCCGCTACCGACCGAACATAGACTGGGCAATCGGGAATCAGTTCAACGCGTTCTATATTGATCCCGACCAGGTCGGCGCGTGGCCGGAAACACTGGAGCTGAACCAGTCGGCCATTGCATCCCCCGCGCTGGGATTCCGCTTCGACGCGAGCAGCGTGCAGACCGCAGTTGCCGCAATACAGTCGATTACCGGCGAGTACCTTGATCCGCTTGTGAACGGCCAGGCAGCAAACGTGGATGCGGCTGTCGCCGAGTTCCGACGTCAGTTGACATCTGCAGGCATTAACGAACTGCTCGAGGACGCACAGCGGCAGATCGATGCATGGCAGGCGGAGATGCGATAAGCGCTATCGCCTGATATCTATACGAAGGCCCCGGCTCCCAGCCGGGGCCTTTTTTATACCCGGATATTCTGCTCGGCCAGCGCTCGCGCGAGTTCAACCTGAAAGTCGGGAATCTCGGTCTCTGCCTGCGCGACGATTTCGCGCCACTTGCCGAAGTCGAGCGTACCGACATCGGAGAAACCGATGCGCCGGTAGTAGTGGGGAGGATTGTATTCGCGCTTAATGGCGGTAATCGTATCGCGCATGGTGCGGACAGTGCCGATCATCATCGGCAGCATTTGCGGGATTTCGGTGGGGGTTCGTGGTTCATCATCCTCGGAAAGATGCAGGGCAATCACGAAATCGCACTCGTCCTGAATTATATCCCAGGGCACCGGATTCATGATGCCACCGTCGATCAGCACCCTGTCGTCGATAATGAACGGATCAAAGACACCGGGTATGCTTATGCTCGCGCGGATCGCGTCGGCCAGGGAGCCCGAATCGAAAATGACCTGCTCGCGTCGCCAGAAGTCGACGGCGACGACCCGGAGCGGAATACGTGTTTCTTCGAAGGTTTCCACGGGCAAATGCAGCTTCACGAACTCGTGCGCCTTGTTTCCCTTGAGCAGGCTTCGCATGCGAAGATGAGGATCGTAGACTTGGAAGCCCGGAGCCCTGCCGAGGGACTCGATAATGCTGTGCGCCTTCCCCGGAGATACGCCGGCAGCGTAGAAGCCGCCGATCATGGCGCCGACGCTTGCACCCGCAATAATGCTCGGGCGAATATTCATGTCTTCAAGCGCCCGCAGGAAGGGAAGAAACGCAGCCCCCTTTGCCCCGCCGGCGGACAGGGCGAGTCCTATGCGGGGTTTTCGGGTGCGCAGAAAGGGAACTCTCAGTTCAGGCATGTGAGAATCTCTGCGGGGTCCCGGGCGACCGTTGCACCGTGTCCGTCGAACATGTGTGTGTGCTGGTGGCCCCAGGAAACTGCGATAGCCGAGAATCCGAGTGCGGCGGCTACTTCAACGTCGTGTATGGTGTCGCCAATATAAAGAACCCGCGCGGGGTCTATTCCGTGGTCGCTGACAAGGTCATGCCCCCGGGCGATCTTGCTGCGCCCCATAATGTCGGACAGGCCGTACACGCCGTGAAAACGCTCGCGGAGCCCGAGACCGTCGATGCACTCGTCGAGCAGGGTCTGATTCAGCGCCGACAGGACAAACTGTCGCAGCCCCCGCTGTTCGATCGCGTCGAGTACGCCCGGAATACCATCGTAGAGCGAACATTCGGTGACCCGCTGCATGTACAGGTCGTGATATCGTTCGGTTACAACGGAAAACGCGGCATCGCTGGTGTCGAGGCCAAGATCACGGTAATACTCGATGATAGGAAAGCGAAACGCGCGCTTGTGCCGGTGTGTGTCGACCGGTGCAACGCCGTGCTCGGTAAGGACTACGTTAATCGTCTCTACGGTCAGATCCAGGTCGTCGAGAAGCGTTCCGTTAAAGTCCCAAATGACGGTATCGACCGGTTGCCGGGTGGTTTGTGTATTCATAATGAACGTACCATGCTTTCCCGACGACGCAGGACTGGTCAAGGCCCGCCGCGCTCGTTAGGCTCAAAGTCTCATGAAGGTTATCTGGAACTATCACCTCGCACACGAGTTTCCCGAAGAAATCGCCGCACTCCGACGCGCATTACCCGATCACACGATTCTGGTCGCCGAAGACCGGACCGATTTTGAGTCCCTCGTTGTCGGGGCCGACGTCGTCGTCTGCGGACCGCTCGTGGACCGTGAGCTCGAGCGGGCGGACTCGCTCAAGGCTCACATGCTGCCCTACGCGGGCGCGAACGCACTTCCGCTGGCGACTTACCGGAAACGGGGCATCGTGGTGGGTAACAGCCACGGCAATGCGGACGTGGTTGCCGAGCGGGCGGTGTCCCTCGCGCTCGCGCTTACCGGCCGGGTAGTCGAGTACCACAACGACCTTGCGCAGGGCATCTGGCACCGCCGGGCCGATCGCGCGCAGATTTTCGACTACTGGACAAGCATTCTCGGGGCCGACGTGACCATTGTCGGAACCGGCGCGATCGGCACCCGTATCGCGGGTCTGCTGTCGGGATTCGGGTGCAGGATCAGAGGCGTTCGCAGGCGGGCGCAGCCTGCAGGCGCACAGCCTCCGTCCGGATTCGAGAGCATTACCTCGAACCTGCAGGACGCGCTTACCGGTGCACAATTGGTCTTCCTCTGCGTCCCGCTGTCAGAAGAAACCCGGGGTCTCATTGGTGGTGCAGAGCTTGCGCGCATGGACGGCTCGTTTCTTGTGAACGTCTCGCGTGGAGAAATCGTATCCGAATACGATCTGTACCACGCACTGCAGTCCGGTGGCCTCGCCGGGGCCGCGCTCGATACCTGGTGGCAGTACCCGACGGGCCTTACCGACACGCAGCACCCTTCGAGCCTTCCATTCCATAGCCTCAAAAACGTTGTCATGTCGCCTCACGCGGCATCCCACACGCGAAACGGAAAACTCTCACAAATGAGACAGACGATCGAAAATATCGTCTCCTTCTGCACCGACGGCGAGCTTGTGTACCCGGTCGATCCCGAAACGGGGTACTGAGCGATCCGGTTTTCGGATACAATGGACTCGGGAGAACAGCAGCATGTACACAATGGGCACGGAAGAAGTCGACGCCGTCCGACGCGTCGCAGAACGCAAACAGACCTTTCGCTACGGAAGCCCTGCCGCGGGTCACGGGAACGAAGTCGTTCACTTTGAGCAGGAGTGGGCTGCGCATATCGGGGTGCAGCACGTGCTCGCAACGACCAGCGGCACCGCCTCGCTTATCTGCGCACTCGCCGCCTTCGGCATAGGCCCCGGAGACGAGGTCGTTGTGCCCGGCTACACCTATATCGCCACAGCGCTTGCCGTCACCAACGTCGGTGCCATACCGGTAATAGTAGATGTCGATGAAAGCTGTACCATGGACCCGGATGCGCTTGAAGCGGCGATCGGGCCGCGCACCAGGGCCGTGATCCCCGTGCACATGCAGGGCATGCCATGCAACCTGGAGCGCATTCTTTCGATTGCCAAAAAACACTCGCTGCTTGTAGCCGAAGATTCCTGCCAGGCCGTCGGCGGGTCGTACCGCGGCAGACACCTTGGCACCTGGGGCGACGCGGGAGCATTCAGCTTCAACCACTACAAGATACTCTCGGCCGGCGAGTCCGGCGCCTTTGTGACGTCGAATGCGCGCTACTACGAGCGAGCCTTCATTCAGCACGACGGCGGGTGCAGCCTCTGGCCGGAAGTCGTCGGCATGACCGAGGATATTTTCGGTGGCGGTAACTTTCGCAGCAACGAGTTTGCCGCGGCAATTCTCCGGGAACAGCTGAAACGCCTGCCCGGCATTCTTGACCACCTGCGTTCGAGCAAGCGGGCCTTCGTGTCCGGGCTGGAACTGCCCGACGGCATCCGGGTCGCACCCATGCACGACCCGGAAGGAGACTGCGGCGTGCAGACGCTGCTGACCGCCGAGTCGGCCGACGTCTGTCGCCGGGCCCTCGAGGCGCTGAAAACTGCGGGAGTCCCTGCCGTCACCCCCGCGGATTCCGGCCGTCACATCTACGCGAACTGGCAGCCGATCATGAACCGACGCGGTGCCCACCACCCCGCTATGGATCCGTTTCGCATGGCGGAGAACGCCGAATGTCGCAGCGAATACGCGCCGGACATGCTTCCGAAGACCCTCGACGTGCTTGAACGCTCCATAATGATAATGCACTCAACCGAGTGGAGCAGCGAAGACCGTGAGCGCCTGGTGGAGGCAGCGAACACGGCACTACAGACGGTGGCGTAGACAGGCAGTTGCGGGAATGTGGCGAAAACGCGCGCTTCGCATCGGTGGAGCCCTCTGCTTCTTTGGCCTTCTTCTGTTTCTTTCGGTCGGGCCATTATCGACGCAGCTCGAGACAGCCGGAATCTGGCTTGCGGAGCACGTGGGTCTCGCCGGTGTGTTTGTCTATGTGTACGTCGTGGACACCTTCATTGTTCCGGCCGCAGTTGATCTGCTCTTTCCCTTCCTGACGGGATGGAACGTTCTCTCGCTTGTCAGTGTCATGTCCGCCGCTTCCGTTGCCGGAGGCATAACCGGATTCCTGATCGGACAGAACCTGAACAGGATTCCTGCGGTGAAGCGAGCCACCACCCGGTACCGCTCGGAACACGAAGAGCTGTTCGTGAAATACGGGCGCAGGACCGTGATTATCGCGGCCCTGCTGCCCATACCATTCTCGACGATTTCGTGGCTTGCCGGATCCTTCGGCATGCCGCTTCAGGTCTACGTTCCCGGCGCTCTGTTTCGCATACCCCGAATGGTCATTACCCTCTGGATGTTTCAGAGCGGCATCGCGCTGTTCGGGTAAGCGTTCACGCCGCCGAGGAAACCGCCTCCGCCACCGGCGGTGCACCGTACCTCGGCTCTACCCGGACACGGCGCAGGCGCAGACTGTTATAGACGACGTTCAGCGAACTCAGGCTCATGGCAGCCGCACCGATCATGGGGTGGAGCAGCCCGAACATGGCCACGGGCACTGCCAGCACGTTGTAG
>SKKC01000296.1 GCA_007121695.1 Spirochaetales bacterium
CAAAGGGAATGTCGGGATTCTCACCGGTGTAGCCGTCGACGCCGAAGAGTCGTTTCTGGCTTGCGGTCAGAAACTCCATGGCGAAGTACACGCCTTTCAGGTCGCGTCCCGGAACGGGCAAATCGCGGGGTTTGGTGGCACCGGTTGCGAGCAGCACCGCGTCGTACTCGTCCGACAGGTCTTTCATCTGTACATCCACGCCAACTTCGACTCCGGTTCGGAATTCCACTCCCTCGGTCGCCATGAGCTTGTTCCGCCGCTCGACCACTTCTTCCTTGTCGAGCTTCATGTTGGGTATGCCGTACATGAGCAACCCGCCGGGCTTTTCCTGCCGTTCGAATACCGTGACCGAGTGCCCGGCCTGATTCAGCTGGTCCGCCGCGGCGAGTCCCGCGGGGCCGCTCCCGACCACCGCAACGCGTTTACCGGTCCTGACGGCCGGTATGCGGGGCGTCATGAGGCCTTCGTCGTAGGCCCTGTCAATTATATGACACTCATTGTCCTTGATGGTGACAGGAGGTTCGTTGATGCCGAGCACACACGCGTGTTCGCAGGGAGCCGGACACACACGTCCAGTATATTCCGGGAAATTATTCGTCTTCATGAGACGTTTCCAGGCTTCTTCCCAGCGGCCGTGGTAGACCAGATCGTTCCACTCGGGAATCAGGTTATCCACGGGACAGCCATATTCGCTCTGGCAGAATGGCACACCGCAGTCCATGCAGCGAGCTCCCTGGTCCTTTCTGTCCTGCTCGTTCAGGTGGGTGTGAAACTCCTTGAAGTCCTGTATGCGCGCGGCCGGGTCGCGATCGACCACCTTGCGCCGCTGTATTTCAATAAATCCTGTAGGCTTACCCATGCACAAGCTCCTTGTCCTGCGACTTCTGCAGTCGAAGAATGTCGAGGAAGCGGGGTGAACTGACTTTCACGAACTCGTCGACCCGGTCCTTCCAGCCTGCAAGCAGATGCTCTGCAACCGAGCTCCCGGTAAACTCGAGGTGCCGTTGTACGAGTTCCACGAGTTCTGCTTCGTCGTCTTCGTCGAGAGAAAATACCTCGACCATGCCGGGGTTGATCCGGCTGCGCAGTCGTTCGTGGCGGTCCCAGATGTACGCGATGCCACCCGACATACCGGCTCCGAAGTTTCTGCCTACATCACCCAGAATGACAACCCTTCCTCCGGTCATGTATTCGCAGCCGTGGTCTCCGACACCCTCGACGACAACCCGTGCGCCCGAGTTCCGTACGCAGAATCGCTCTGCCGCGACACCGCGAAAGAACCCTTCGCCCGATGTCGCGCCGTAGAGGGCGACGTTGCCAATGAGTATGTTCTTCTCTGCGACGAAGCGGGACTTCTTCGGCGGGTAGATGATGATCCGTCCGCCCGAGAGCCCTTTTCCGACGTAGTCGTTTGCGTCTCCCTCGAGCTCGAGCGTTACCCCGCCCGAAAGCCATGCGCCAAAACTCTGCCCGGCGCTTCCGGTGAGACGAATGTTAATCGCGTCGTCGAGCAGCTCGCCGAATCCGTACTGTTTCACCAGATAATGGCTGAGCATGCCCCCGACGCAGCGGTCGGTGTTGTGTACGGGATACTCCAGCCGGAGTTTTGTCCTCGGAACGAACTTTGCCGCTGCTTCTTCAATGAAGGTCCGGTCGAGAACACGATCTATGCCGTGGTCCTGAGGTATGCAGCAGATTACGCGGTCGTCGTCTCCGCCAGGTTCCGGTCGGTACAGCAGCGCGTTCAGGTCTACATCCCTGCTCTTCCAGTTCCGTACCGATTCGTCGACGCGAAGCAGATCGTTTCGCCCCACAAGCTCGTCGAAGGTACGTATGCCAAGCCGTGCCATGATGTGTCTGAGGTCTTCGCACAGGAACAGAACGTAGTTAATGATGTCCTCTGGCGTACCGGAAAACTTCTTTCGCAGGCGCTCGTCCTGCGTCGCGATTCCGACCGGACAGGTATTCTTGTGGCAGACCCGCATCATTATGCAGCCCATGGCAATGAGCGCGCTTGTTGCGATTCCGACTTCTTCGGCTCCGAGCATCGCCGCTATGGCGACGTCGCGACCGGTCTTGATCTGTCCGTCGGTCTGGAGCACAACGCGACTTCGAAGACCGTTCATGACGAGGGTCTGGTGGGTCTCGGCGAGTCCGAGTTCCCAGGGAAGCCCGGCGTGCTTGATGCCGGTCAGCGCAGACGCCCCTGTTCCCCCGTCGTGCCCCGAGATAAGGATGTGGTCTGCGTGCGCCTTCGCGACACCGGCGGCGATGGTTCCCACACCGACTTCGCTGACCAGTTTCACGCTGATGCGTGCCTCCGGATTCGCGTTCTTGAGATCGAAGATCAACTGCGCAAGATCCTCGATCGAGTAAATGTCGTGGTGCGGCGGCGGGCTGATTAGTCCCACACCTGGCGTCGAGTAGCGCGTCTTTGCGATCACGTCGAACACCTTGTGGCCGGGCAGCTCCCCGCCCTCGCCGGGCTTCGCGCCCTGCGCCATTTTTATCTGTATCTCGTTACTCTCTGTCAGGTATTCGATGGTGACGCCGAAGCGGCCCGAGGCGACCTGCTTGATCGCGCTGCGCTTGCTGTCGCCGTTGGGCAGCGGTTTGTAGCGCTCGCGCATTTCACCGCCCTCGCCCGTGTTTGACTTCGCTCCGAGGCGATTCATGGCGATGGCGAGCGTTTCGTGCGCTTCCTGGCTGATGGAGCCGAAACTCATGGCCCCCGAAGCGAACCGTCGTGCGATATTTCTCGCCGGTTCGACCTCTTCGACCGGAATCGGGGTGTCTGCCCAGACAAAATCGAGCAGTCCCCTGAGCGTCGCCTGGTCCTTCTCGCGGGCATCCTGCTTCGCGCTGAACATGCGGTAGGAGTCGAGATCGTTCTGCCGCGCGGCGCGCTGCATGAAGGCGATTGACTCCGCGTTCCACATGTGCTTTTCGCCGCCGATACGCCACTGATAGTCACCGGGGTTGTAAAACTCGGTCCCTATGGGTGCATTTCCTTCGATGTACCCGATGCGGTGCCGCATCTCCGCCTCTTTGGCAAGAATGTCGTAGCCCACGCCCTCTATTCGCGTGGCGGTACCGGCAAACGAACGGTCGACAACCTCTGACTTCAGACCGATTGCCTCGAAAATCTGCGCAGCCTTGTAGCTGTCGAGGGTCGAGATACCCATTTTTCCAAACACCTTGCGCATGCCGTAGGCGAGCGCGTGCAGGTAGTGGTTCTCTATTTCCTCGTAGGTTTCGTCTGTTGCAAACTGGCCCGAGTCTCGCAGGTACCACATGGCCTCGAACGCGAGATACGGGTTAATCGCGTCTGCACCGTAGCCGACGAGGCAGCAGAAGTGGTGTACTTCGCGGGGTTCGCCCGACTCGAGCACGAGTCCGATCTGCGTCCGCTTCTCCTTGCGTATCAGGTGATGGTGCACCGTCCCCACGGCGAGCAGTGCGCTCAGCGGAATTCGTTCTTTCGAAACTGCGCGGTCGGAAAGAATCACGAGCTGATATCCCTCGGCGATCGCCGACTCCGACTCTTCGGAAATCCGGTCGAGCGCCGCCATGAACCCGTCGTAGCCCTTGTCCTTCGGATAGGTTATGTCGATGGTTTTGGCCGACCACCCGCGGTAGTTCATGTTCTTCAGCAGCGCGAGCTCACGATTTCGCAGCACAGGCTGTTCGAGCTGAAGCATGTGCGCGTGGCCTTCGCCAAGCTCGAGAATGTTACCCTGCGGACCTATGTACGAGGAGAGGCTCATGATGATGGTCTCTCGTATGGAGTCGATGGGCGGATTCGTGACCTGCGCGAACAGCTGCTTGAAATACTCGTACAGGAGTCTTGGATTCGGGCTCAGGCAGGCAAGCGGGGCGTCGTTTCCCATGGACCCGAGCTGTTCCTTACCCGTCTCGGCCATGGGGCCGAGGATCAGGTTCAGATGCTCGGTCGTGTACCCGAAGGCGCGCATCATTGCGAAGAGCGTCGCGTTCCCCCCTGTTGTGGACGCGTGGCCTCCCCGTAACTCGGGAGCGGACGGCGCGGGTGTTGGTGAACTGACGCCTTCGAGGTCTTCGAGGCGAATGCGCTGTTCCTCGAGCCAGGTCCGGTAGGGTTTCGAGAACGCGATCTTGTCCTTGATTTCCTCGTCCGGAACGAGCCTTCCCTGCTCGAAATCGACGAGGAACATGCGTCCAGGCTGCAGCCGGCCCTTGCTGACGACCGTCGACGGGTCGACGGGTAATACACCGACCTCGCTTG
>SKKC01000352.1 GCA_007121695.1 Spirochaetales bacterium
ATAGAAGCCGAGGATAGGTACACCCAGTATAAATCCCGGCCAGGGAAGAACTTCGTTATCTATGGACTGAATAATCGACAGATGCCCTTCGGGAAGCGCTTCGGTCGCAGCCGCCCACGAGAAATCAAACTGTCCGAAGGTAATAATGGCAATCGCAGCGGTTCCTACTATCAGAACAATGGAATGAATAAGGTCTGTATACACGACCGCCATGAGCCCGCCGCCGGCTGTATAGAGGCCGGCAAAGACTGCGAGCGCGACTATGAACACCGTCAGGTTCAGATCCGGTATAAACGCACGAGCGACAAGCGCCCCGGCGTACAGTCCCGCCGCAGTATCGACAATGACGGCAAGAAAAATCGTAATCACCGAGAAGTATTTCCGGGTGCGTACGTCAAAGCGCCGCTCAAGAAACTCGGGAATGGTCGAGACCCCGGATCGGAGAAAGAACGGGAAAAACGTAAATGCGCCGAAAACGAGCAACAGGCCAGCCATCCACTCGTAGGCAGACGGGGCAAGACCCGCGCGATACGCGTCACCGGTCAGACCGACGAGCGTCGAACTGGAAATATTCGACGCAAACAGCGACAACCCGACCGCCGCCCACCCCAGCGAGCGACCCGCGAGAAACAGCTGGTCGCCGGTTTTCGTGCGACGAGCTACGGCGAGTCCGATACCGAAAATCATGATGAAGTACAGGCCTACAATGACAAGATCCAACGTGCTGATATTCATTTCAAAAGAGCCCATACATTACAAAATGGTAATGCCTGAAAAAAAAGGCAAGTTTGCACGCATCGCCGAACCGTTGACGCAACGATGCATACGAGAGTATGTTTGGCAGGCTACGAATGATATCGGGGGTGTTCCGGTTTCGACGGTGGAGATACCCGGGTCGTGCGTTGCAGGCGGAGCGCCAACTCCTTAAACTAGCACCAAATGTACCTGCAGACAATGCAGATTTTGCAATGGCAGCTTAATTAAGCCTGCCACGGATCCGTGAGACGCTGCCCCGAGGCTCACGACGTCTGACATAAACCAGGGCTTGCTGCACAGTCGGTCCGGGGGCTGTGCGGGACTCACCTCCCGGGCTGGAAGTCCGCGTGGCTTGTCGGTGCGCCACGCAGTCTTCGAGATATCAAGCACAGACTAAGCCTGTAGACGCGTGCGGACGGCTTCGCCGGACAGGGGTTCGATTCCCCTCACCTCCAGATTTCTCGTACTGATTTTGTACACCCCGGAAATAAAAAGTTTGCATGCGATTTTGCCTGCAAACCGGTGAAGCGCCACACGCGAATGACTGCCGGGGCGCGACACAACAGCATCGATATTTTTCCTGCCTCGACAGAGACAAAATGAGAGAATCCACGGGAATGATGGGTGGTGAGTGGTATCACAGATAGAGCCCACACTGAAATCACTTATGAGCTCGTCGGCTCACTACTCGGTAACCGCTCGCGATACACAATATCAACCAGAGCCATAGACTAAGATTTCGCGCTATCGCGGGTTTTGATGCGTGGTACGCCAAGCTATCGAGGATCAGGCAAACATCAGACGTCGCCCTTTCGGCTCAGGGATTGTGTCTCCAAACTCGCGTGCGGTTTCGATTCAAAGTGTGGCCGCGACTTTCGCTTCTGCGAGAGCTTCCTCGTGGGTGGCGCCGTGAGCGACACAACCGGGGAGTTCAGGAAGCTCAGCAACATAGACCTGATCGTTTTCGCCCCAGAAAATGATAATTTCATATTTATCTATCACAGCCGGTCCACTAATTGGTTTTTCACCAGAATATCGCGTTCGACCCGAGCGTAGGTCGACACGCGTTCGAACACGGCAGCGCTCCTGCCTCGAAAGAGACAATACACGAAAATCCAGTGGGATAGTGATTCGAACGAGCTGCGTAATGAGTACAACTTTACGAGCATAACGCGTTTACTCTACCGCAAGTTCAACGTACATGCTGTATGTCAATCTCACTGGAGGCTGAAGGTGGATAGTAACGCACCATACGATCAACGCTGGACCGGCTATCGTTCGATAAACAGCGGTCCCGAGCACTGTACCGGCAATTATTCGTCGTCTCGATGTGGCGGCCAGTGATAGTTTGCCATGTTTGCCATAATACGCGTCACTCGTTGATTGCTATCGAAGTCTAACCCGAAAAAAACCACGGACTTTCTCAAAATTGCTCGAGTTTCTTTTCATCTGCATCTACGACAATATCGTCGCTCGCAACAGCAGTTGCCGCGAGCGTCGTTAGCACGAGTACTCCAAAGATTGTTCGTATAGCCGCATGTACCAAAATAGTCGTACGGATCTAATGTTTCCGCATGAGCCTGCGCGCCGTGTCGTCGCCGAACCACTTCGTAAAAACGGTGCGTACCTCTGGACTCGGAAGCGTCTGTGTAACGACGAGTGTGGCAATAGTCCGTTTCAGGCTGGCGAAGCGCAGATATCGGGCGAGCAGTGTACTGTAGCTTACGAGAAACAACACGAATACGGACAGCGCGACGGCTTGAGTTACCGGGCTTGGGTGCAGCGACACGGGCACGTCGGTCAGGGTGCCGATTCGTACGAATACACGGGCCGCGTCGAACACGAACGAGGCGCTGAGCACAAACAGCACACTGGTAATTATGATCTGTACGGGGCTCACTGATCGGAGTTTCCGAAGGTCTGCCTTGTCGGAAACACCGTGTCTGTCGAGCGCGAAACGAAGCACGTATTCCGTGGATGGTGCCGATGCGCCTGCGGATCGTGTACCGGTGGTTACCGATGGGGCCATTTCCGAACTGACGGTTTCCTGTACATCTTCCACGCATTCTTTGAGCAATCGCATGAGTTCTTCCGGAAACGTTCCCGATAGTATAGACTCAGGTGTCTTGTAGACAAGATCGTAGTAACGCCGGATAAAGGCTCCAAGGTTTTCCTCAGACGTTCGCCAGAAGGCGAGGAGCAGCCTGCTTCCGAGCTGCACCCGGATGGACTCCTTCAGCTGCTCGATTATTGCAGGCGACGATGGCAGGAGGGTCTGACACAAAAGGATCCACCGCGTATCAAGTTCCTTCTCGTATACAGGCTGCTGAAACGCAACGGTCGAACAGCTCTGCACAATACTTGTCGCAAGCTCTTCGAGGCGTTCGGAATATGGACCAATTGCGAACGGATCGTATACGTCTTTTGTTCGCTTCTTCTGGTCCAGAAACTCCCGCTCGTACCGGAGGTGGCTCGCTATATCGTCTGCTATCGATCGGTACCCGTTCAGGAAGTCCGCAAGAACGGTTTCGTCGGTACACTCGTTTTCTATCTCGACCGTCATGCCGACAAGTCTTTTTACCCACAGAGAAAACGATCCAGTCAAGCTCATGTGTCCACCTTTCTTTCGTATATTATACCCGATCAATATATCATGGAACAGTTCGCTGTACATGCCCGTCGGACGCGCAACGGACAAGGTGTTCCTCACGCGCCATTTCGAGTGTTTCATTGCCAATGGTCGGGTCTTTCTTGTGGCAGGACGCGAAATACTCCCGGACGGATTCGGTGCGCGTTGCTGGTGCCGATCGTGCAAACAGCACAAGCGCGCTCAAAAAGTGGAAACGCGGTAGTTTTCGAGCGGCATCCTGGTGTGCGAGAAACCAGTCCCACATACATTCGCCGGTCCGTGTGTTTCCCGACGCCGACGACAGGAACAGAAACCGGTTTCGTGCCGGGATTTCTTTCATCGTAAAGTCGAGCAACTGCGACAGGAGCGCTGCGTCCGGAACGTGCCCGAGCGCCATGGTTATTTCCTGTGCTTCGCTTTCGCCGACTGCGTTGTCCGTGATTCGGGACATCATGGTTCTGACGTGCGATTCCGACTCGCACGCTGCCACCCGGTAGTACAGCGCGCGTAGGTCCGGGTGCGTAACACTCGCCCCATTCGTGGAACAGAGCGCTTCAGCGCGTTCGGTGACAGCCGTACAGACCGAGTCGTGCGAAAACAGATACAGCGCCCATACTACTTCCGTTCGCAGGATTCCGTAGGTGTGAGGCTCTCCCTCAGCGGGTTCCGTTCCGACTTCTCGAAGAACGCTCTTCAGAACCTCGCGACCGGCAGCGGCTACTGACGCCCCGTGTTCTCCGGCGTGCGAAAACAGAGCCGTAAGCGAGCGGGCGATCTGATATGCAGGGAGAAACTCCGTCTCGTGTGCGAAGTAGTTCGACAGCGTGGCGAGGTACTCCCGCACCGCCATGCGACCCGACACACACAGCGCGTGCAG
>SKKC01000035.1 GCA_007121695.1 Spirochaetales bacterium
CACCGAAGCCGGGTTTGATCGCGTGTACAACGTGAGTGGCGGCTACATGTCCGTCGAGCGCCACGCACGGACGGGCGGATATACGCTGCTGCAGGTCGGCCTCCTGCCCACAGAGAAGAAATCGATAGAGGATCTGCACGGTGGATCAGCCGGCAGCGCTGCGGCAGACGACGCTGTTGAGGCCGTAACCACCGAAAGGAACGAGCCCATTGTCATTGACGTTCGCACCCCTATGGAGTTCTCTATGGGAGCCTATCCAGGGGCAGTAAACATAACACTCGACGAACTGTCCTCGCGCGCCGACGAACTCGGTGCCAAAGACCGTCACGTGATTCTCTACTGCGCCTCCGGTGCCCGATCGGCCTACGGCGTACGCATACTCTCACAGATGGGCTTCACACAGGTCGAAAACGGCGGTGGGATTCACGACATGATGGCGCGCTCCTGATATGTACCGGGCACGAGTATCGGGCGAATACGATCACGTCTGTTGTCTGCAACAGCATTCGGGACTATGATAAGCTATGGCAGCCGACTTGTCGGGAAGCAACGTACCCACATCACGTCTTTCCGATAACGAGCTGCGATATCGACATCTGTACGAATCAATTCCGAATGGCGTCATTCACCAGGCCGCCGACGGATCCATAGTTTCCGCAAACCCCGCCGCCGAACGTATTCTCGGAGTAAGCCTCGCGCAGATGCAGGGCGTGACTTCCATGGACCCTCGCTGGTCCATGGAAGACGACCAGGGAAATCCGGTCGACGGGGCTGATCACCCCGCCATGATCGCGTTGAGAACCGGTCAGCCAGTCGGCCCTGTCATTCGCAGTGTCAGTAATCTCGAAACAGACCGACGAATCTGGCTGCGTGTAACCGCCATTCCCTATTTCCCCGATAACGACGAAACTCAGAATCCAGAAGTGTACGCGTATTTCGAAGACGTCAGCGAGGCTCACGAATCGCGAAGCGTATTCGAGGCCGAGCTTGAACGACGCAGGCAGTACCTCGAGACGATTCTCCGAACATCTGCCGACGGGTTTCTTGTCATCGGTTCTGACGGCAGAATCAGCATGTCCAATCAGGCTGCAACCGACATTATCGGCTACACGGAAGAAGAGCTTCGCACGTTCTGTATTCACGATATCGATGTCCTGCAGACACCGGATATAGTCGCGGAATATATGGAGACGCTGAAGGCACGAAGGCGACTCTCGTTCGAGTCGCAGCTTCGCCGCAAGGACGGGAGCATTATCGACGTTGAAATATCCGCATCCTATGCGGACAGCGGTGGAGGAGCGTTCGTGTCTTTTTTCAGGGATATCTCGAGCCGGAAACTTGCGGAACGACATATACGCAACCTGGTCGATGAGAAGGAAACGCTTCTGCGAGAAATGCGACATCGCGTCCGGAATAACATGAGCACTATTTCCAGCCTGCTATCCCTGCAGCTTCACAGCGTACAGGACGAAACGGCACGGGCGATCCTTAACGATACGATGAGCCGCATGAACAGCCTGCAGATCCTCTTCGATGAACTGCACACAACGAATACACCGACAGCCGCGCCCCTGGCAGCGTATGTGAAACGGCTTGTCGAGCATACCGTACAGCTGTTCTCTTACGGTACACGGGTCCGGGTTACGTACTCGCTCGATGACTGCGAGTACGGAGTGAAACTATTGTCTGCAGTCGGACTGATCGTGAGCGAACTGACAACCAATGCCATGAAGTACGCGTTTCGAGAGAACACCGATCCTCGACTGATACTGTCCGGCAGTCTGAACAAAGACGGGTACGTTCTTACGGTTGCCGATAACGGCTCCGGAATGAGCGCAACGGAACCCCATCCTGACTCAACCGGCATTGGTATGAACATTATTCACGCCCTCTCGGAGCAGATCGGCGCAACCATCCGATTCGAGGAGGATCATGGTGTTCGCGCGGTCCTCACGATTCCGCCTCCGTAGCACGCGGAACAGAAACCTGCGAAATGTCCCAGTTCACATAATCAGATACCGGTTCGTAGCCAATCTCCTGGTAGATCCTGTTTGATGTCGGATTGGTGAGGTCGGTGAAGAGAAAACAGAACGACCGGCCTTCGGCAAGAAGACGCATGGTAAGCTCTGCGACACACGATCGGGCGTAGCCCTGCTTCCGGTGTTCCTTCGGTGTGTACACCGCGTTGACTCGAATGCCGTGTGGTGTCGGACCGGAGTATGCGGCCATTGACACAACTTCACCGTCACGCTCCCAGAGAAGCATGCCCTGCTGAGCAGGGTCTGCGGTGAGTACTCGTTTGACATAACTTTCCACCCGCTGCGGATCGTACTCTTCGGGAAGCGCGTCGTGGTAGAAGCCGGTCACAAAGGCGCGGAGGGTGGCTGCGTCCGCGGCCGTCGGCGGGCGCGGTGTACCCGGCGCTGTGGGCAGAGAGTTCACGCGTGTACAGCGGTAGGTCCGCATGCTCATGCGAAGGCGCTTGTTCGCACCCGTGGCGACAACCCACGCGTTCACATATGCGTCGGCAAGACGCGTGTCGAGGTTAAAGCCGCCAATGTCACTCCCGTATACGTCCTGCAACAGTGCTATAACTGTCTCCACAACGGCGGGGTCTGCCGCCGACTCGCCGTAGGCGACCATGACCGGAAACGGTGGCGTACGCATGACAACTGAGGCAATGTTGTCGACACTCGGCTCGGACCCGGTATGCACAACGGCAAGCAGAACGTTCTGAAAGCGGTTCGGGTCTGCGACCACTCCTGAGAGTACACCGAGGGGGAGGTTGTTCTCTGCCTCGAACGGTGTGAGAAGAGGGAGGACGAGATCCCTGAATGCGGTGGGGTCTGAAAAGCGTGTCGTGGTCATTGAAGTTGCTCTCCTTGTGCTACACTCTACCGCGTAATGCCGACAAACCGACAGCTCTACCGGCGGTATAGGCGGTCCTCACTCAGGACTCGCCGCCCCGGCCACACTCGAGCGCGAACTCGCAGGACGTTTTCGATACCGCAGCTCCTTGAGCGTCAGCCGAAGACGCTTCGCAGGCACCCGCTCTACCCGCAGATACTCGAGTACGTCAGGACAGACCGGCAGCTCCGCGCTGTCGCCTTGAGCCGGAACGCATACGCGAAACTGAACGAAGCCTTCATCCCGTCGACAGACCTGCAGAAATTCTACCAGCGCTACAGGCTCGCACCCCACCCCTTTTACCCGCTCTTTCTTACGGCAAAGCGTGAGTACCTGGCAAAGCGCGAACGCATTCAGAACGAGCGAAAGCACTACATTCGCACACGAACCCGGAACCTTCCGGCCGCGGTCGTAGCTGCAATCAGGTATCTCGGCCACCTTGAGACACACTATAACCGCGGGAACGAGCACCCCGTCTGGAGCGCACAGCTGTATCCGAAGAGCAAGAAACGGGTGCACGAGTACGAGCGGTACGCGACGCTCGACTGGATACGGACCGTGCGCGAGCACCTTCAGGCACTCGGTACACGCTACCCCGCGCTTACCCCGGTTATCGCCGAACGCGTGCACGCGTGTTTCGTGCTCGAGTGCCTGCCTGCAGCAGTTCCACCGCCACGACCCTCGCCACGCGTCGTCAAGGAGCGCTATCGTGCACTATGTCTTCACCATCACCCTGACCAGGGCGGAGACGCTCAGGTGTTTATCGCGCTAAAAGTCGCGCGCGATACGCTACTGAGATAGAAGCGCAGAAGAAACACAGCGGACGCGAACGGCGGCAATCCGGTTGAAGACCCTAAGACACCAGATCCTGCGGCAGGTGCGGCACGCGATTCAGATAGCGAAGGTGGAGCTCCCGTCCAGGCGCGAGATCAACGCGGGTAATTGCGGTATTGAAGTGGTACACAGTCAAGCCCGGTGCCGGAAGGCTGTTCAGGAGCGCCTTGAAAAGCGCTTCCATGAAGCCAGCGTGACTTACGAGTGCAAGCGGCCCGGTCTCGCCCCTGTCGGCCATGCCCCAGAGCGTCCGCGCGACACGAATCGCCCTGCCCTGGCATATCGCCCAGTCCTCTTCGCCGGCAGCAGGGTCCCACCATCCTTTATCCGTGACCTCGGTTCCAATCTCCACTGTCGGGAACTTCGCCTGGATTTCGCTTCGCGTCATCCCAGGATAACCGACGATCCCTTGCTCGCCTCCATGGTTCAGAAAAATGCCACCCGTCTCGTGAACGTCGCACCAGATCTCCGGTTGTACCCCGATCTCGTTTCCAACCGCGGTCGCCGTTTCGAGCGATC
>SKKC01000020.1 GCA_007121695.1 Spirochaetales bacterium
CAATAAACTGCATGCCGCGCAGGCCGTCCTCGATACCGGGAAAGTCGAGCTCGAGTTCGGTCGGCTCGCGTCCGTCGATATGTGCGCGCATTGTGTCGGTTGCATTCCGGTACACGTTTGCAAAGGCTTCGAAGAACGCCTCGGGGTGTCCGAACGGAAGCCGCGTGGCTCGCTCAGCCGCAGGCGAAAGCGCCTTTACCGCCTCAGTTCCACGGCGGTACGTCATGACTGACCCGTCCGCTGCGTACACCTGAAGCTCGTTCGGGTCTTCCTGACGCCAGAATAGCGATGCTTCGGTACCGTACACGTGTATGCGAAGACCGTTGAGCTCGCCAAGACTTATCTGACTGGCAAAGAGCACACCCCGCGCCCCGCTGTCGTAGCGCACGAGGCAGTTGGCGTCGTCGTCGAGCAGGCGTCCCGCAACGACGGTGCCGAGGTCGGCGCAGATCTCCCGGATTTGCAGGCCCGTAATGTACTCTCCGAGATTCTCGGCGTGAGTGCCAATGTCACCGACGCAGCCGGCTGCGCCGCTACGCGACGGGTCGGTGCGCCACTCGGCCTGCTTTGCACCTTCTCGCTCTATCGGTCGACTGAGCCACCCCTGCGGATACTGTGTAACGACCTTCACGACGGTTCCGAGCGTTCCCCGGCGGACCAGATCGCGCGCAAGTTTTACCATTGGGTACCCGGTGTAGTTGTGCGTGAGCGCAACGACGCACCCGCTCGCTCGCACGACCTCGCGCAGAGCTTTGGCCTGGGCAAGATCAAAGGTCATGGGTTTGTCGAGCACCACGTGAAAGCCGGCATCAAGAAAGGCTTTCGCAATTTCGAAGTGACTGTCATTCGGCGTCACGATCGAAACAAAGTCGATGCGTTCGCCGTCGGGCAGTTTCGTTTCCGAGGAAATCATGTCGTGGTACCTCGCGTAACAGCGCGCCGGGTCCAGATACAGCTCGTCGGCCATGAGGCGCGAGTTTTCAGCGGAACGGCTGAAGCACCCCGCAACCAGTTCTACCCCGCCGTCGAAGCATGCAGCCTTGCGATGCACATCGCCGATAAACGCTCCCGGACCGCCCCCGACCATGCACATATTCAGTTTCCGCTTCATGCACGCTTCCTCTCGTTTCGCCGGTTACAGCGCCTATACGACCGGGTTCGGGACAAAGTCGCCGCGACACCGCTTCAGGTAGTTCAACGCGCTGACCTGCCCGCTCATTTCGAGGTCGCCACGCATGACCGGATCGTGCCAGCCCTCTATGTCTATGAACCCGGTGTAACCGCCCTGGCGAAGATCGGAAATTATTGCGGTCCAGTCACTGTCTCCAAACCCCGGTGTCCGGTGGTATGCAAACGGCGGAACAGCCTGTGCCCGCCCGGGCAACGCGACGTCTGCGTGCATGGACGAGTGCACCCCGTAGGTTCGCACCACGTCCCAGCGGACCGTGGCGTCTTTTCCGTGCACGTGGTAGATGCGGTCCATCCACGTGCGAAGCTGCGGCATGGGGTCAATCAGGCTTACGAGCTGGTGACACGGCTCCCACTCGAGCCCAAGGCTTTCGTCCGGTACCGCGTCAAACATCATCTCCCAGGCAGTGGGATTGTGCGCAATGTTCCAGTCGCCTGTTTCCCACGTTCCGCCCATGTCGCAGTTCTCGAACGCGATGCGTACACCTTTGTCAGAAGCTCGTTTCGCAAGCGGAGCCCACACGTTCCGGAATCGGCCTAGACTTTCGTCTATGCGTTTTCCCCGGACCCGGCCCGTGAACCCGGCCACAATACTGCAATCAAAAAGGTGCGCCGCGTCTATGCACTTCTTCCAGCCGTCGAGCGTCGCCTTGTCCAGGTCTCCGCTCTCAAGCGGGTTTCCGAATATCGCAAGCGACGAGATGACAGCATCGGTATCGGCAAGGACTGCCTTCACGTCCTTCGCGAGCTTCCGCAGGTCAATACCGTCGAGCGTCTGCCAGAAGGTAAGCTGGTAAGACTCGAATCCGTGATGCGCAATCTGCTGTATATACGCAGGTGACTTCATACCTGCATTTACAAGCGTCCCTAAACGAATGTCTTTCTGTATGTCGGTAGTGTTCATGCGAATGTGTACTCCCTGTACTGGTCTATATGGTAACCGGAACTCTGCGGTTGGTGTCCGCGCTTTTAATTGCCGCGTGTACCATGGCAAGACTGTGGATGTTGTCCGTGCAATCCGTCTCTGGCACACCATCGGCCTGAATTGAATCAAGAAAATGTCCGATAGCGCTGCTGTGGCCGTGTGCAAGCGTTTTCGGGCACGTAAGAGGAACCTTCTTCTGACGGACCGGGCGAATAAACCCCTCGCGTCCGGAAACGACTTCGCAGTGGAAGGTGTCGCCTCCATCCCACAGGATCGTCCCCTTCTCTCCGATGATGCGCCAC
Organism: Spirochaetales bacterium; assembly: GCA_007121695.1. Taxonomy (GTDB): domain Bacteria; phylum Spirochaetota; class Spirochaetia; order DSM-27196; family SKKC01; genus SKKC01. The sequence goes on from SKKC01000020.1 coordinate 2,416, forward strand.
GAGCATTCCCATGTGGTCGGACACCCTTCGGCGCACCAGCTTCCCTGATACGTGTACACAAGGCCGTCCCCCATTTCAAAGATGGCTGACGCTGACGGCCCGTGCCGGTACCAGGAATGCCCCGGTGTCCACTCGTGACAGTACACGCGCTCGGCATTTCTGCCGGTAATGAACCGCGCCTGGTCGAAGGAATGTATGGTCATATCGAGCAGGAGCACGTGATCCATGACGTCTCGAAACCCGCCGAAGTGCGCTCCGATAAAGAAATCGCTGTGTACCGCAACCAGATTTCCGATCGCACCACGATCAAGAAAGCGGCGAAGCGCGCGTATCCCCGGATAGTACCGGCGGTTCTGCATGACCGCGTAGGTCCTGCCGGCTTTCCGTGCCGCCGCTGCCATGCGCCGCGCGTTTGGCATGGTATCGCTCATTGGTTTCTCGCCCATTACGTGGCACCCGTGTCGTAGCGCGGCAAGCGTGACCGGACAGTGCGATTCCGGAACCGAACAGTCGAAAACGACGTCCGGCCGTGTCTCGCGCAGTACCGAGTCGAGGTCCGCCCCGGTCACCGCGTTCGAGTATCCGTACTTCTGCGCCTGCGCCAGTGCGGCTTCAGGACGTATATCAACCAGGCCAATGATGTCCACCCGGTTCTGCACGGATTCCGAACCAAGCCAGGCGTTCGAGATACCGCCGCATCCCACAAGTACCACTCTGGTTTTTCGCTTTTTCATTCAGTGTGTATTCCCGTATCAGCCTTCGAGCAGCGATTTGAGCTCGTCGAGGCGGTCACGCCAGAACGCCTTCTTTTCGGCTGCGATCTGTGCTTCACCCAGTTTCTCGTGCTGCAGGGAAATAGCTGACGTGCGTTCGCCTTTCTCGGTTATCCACACCGATACGCGGGTACCGTCCTCGCATTCTGCCCGAAAGGACTTCGGGGGGTTTACCGTGGACGGTACAAGCGCTACATCCGGCAACCATTTCGCCCGCTGCGTCTCGTCAGAAAACGCGGCGAAAGCCTCCGATGCGCCAACGCCTATTGTCTTGCTTGCACTCGCGGCGAATGTACCGTCGGATACCTGGCCGGGCTTTCGCATATCTCGAGCCTGCTCGTACCCGACAGTAATGGACTGGGCCCACCACTCGTCGGTTCCGCACTCCGCCACTATCCGTCGTGCAATCCCGGCGTGCGAAAGCCCTGTCGCGCCCCACGAGTCCAGGAGCGCAAACCATTCGTCCCAACCCCGCCCGGTCCGTTTCCTGACTGCTTCATCTGAAATGCGCTGTCCGGAAACTGAAACACCCATGTGTTCTTCTGCGGCCATTGTTCTCCCCTTTCCACTCGAACCCAGAGTAGCACGAATATCGGGGTCGGGCATGTCGGTTTCGGAGGGGACGACCAACGTGTTTTGGGGTGTATACTGATCGCGGGAGGAAAGACATGGAGCTTCGTACCGAAACCCTGTCGCACCCGCGATCATGGTAGCGCGTCCACTTACGAGAGACCGCTGGTCCGATCTTGAAGCCGTATTCCTTGCGCGGGGCTGTTCAATGGCACGCGGCTGCTGGAGTATGTATTACCGCGAGAGCGGCAAACTGCAGTTGCCCCCGGACACGTCCGTGCAGGACTATCGCAAGGCGGAACTCGAACGGCTCGCAGACGCCGACCCTCCTGCGGGAATTATTGGATACGTCGACGGTACACCTGCGGGCTGGGTCGCGTTCGGCCCCAGATCGGAGTACACAAAACTGCGTCGTTCGCCAATCGCGAAGCCGGTGGACGACCAGCCGGTCTGGTCCATAGTCTGCTTCGTGGTACCGTCC
>SKKC01000063.1 GCA_007121695.1 Spirochaetales bacterium
ATTGCTGGAACTCTTCGAGCGCTTCGATCGAGGGAGCTTCATCGATCGTCTCCATTTCAGAGATGACCGCGAAGGCGCGCTCGACGTTATCCGGTTCATTCTCGAGAATGAAAATCAGTTCCTGCCAGAGATCATTATACCGCGAGCGGACCATGCGTATGCGCCGGAAGAGCGCTTCGACTTCGTCGAAACGCTCGGGTTGCCGACGCACTACCTCGCGTAACAGGAGCGTAGCATCGTTAAAGCGGTTCTGTTCAATGAGCTCTTCGGCCTGCACAACCGGGTCTTCGCGCGCTCCGAAGGCCAATACCTCCATTGACTGCAGCAGAAGCAGGAGAATCGAAAGAAAAAATACTGTGCGTGTTGAAACCGAACGGTTGAAAATCACGACCCTCACACTGCCTTCGGCCAGACGGTTTGTGTACCGTACTTTCTATAATACATGAACTTACTACGCTTATCGGCGCATACACAACGCAGCTTTTGAATTCTCGTACATATGTCGATACATGGGTCATAGATGAAATGCTCTCACCCGCGATATATTCATGTAACGAGGCCAAACCGGTGATTGTGTGGGAAAACAGGAGACGCATGCAGCTGTATGTACGTTGTGCACTTGCTGTATGCATGCTCCTGACCGTTACAGACATTTCGACTGCCGACTCTCGCGCCGACTTTTATGCCGACTTTACCGATTCTGGCACGCGGTGGTGGGGCAATACCGGCCTTACGGCGTTTCCGATTCTGGAGATACCCATTGGCGGGCGACACGAAGGCATGGGAGGTGCGTTTGCGGCCGCCGGTGCAGATGTCGGTGCGCTTCAGGCGAATCCGGCTGCTACCGCAACGCTCCGGTATACCGAACTCGCCCTGTCGCACAAGAATCACATCGCTGACTCGTCTCTCGAGGCGCTCGGATACGCGATACGCTTTGACGATCTGGGCCTCGGCGCCGATCTGCGCTACCTGCACGTGCCGTTCACCTCCCGGGACGACCGGGGACGTCAGCTTGACAGCGTCCGGTACAGCGAGTTTTCGGGCCTCGTGAACATCTCGTATAACCTGTTTCGCAGTTTTTACTATCACGGCCTGAGCGTTGGACTGAACACGCGGGTGGTGCACCGAAGTATTCCCGAGGTCATTAGTCCGGGGCAAAGCGCTACCGCGTTCGCATTTGACCTTGGTCTGCTTACGCGGTTTAACGTACTGAAGTTTCACTCCTCCCGGGAGCGCAATCTTTCTCTGGGCCTTGTTGCGCGTAACTTCGGCCCGTCGGCTCTCGGCGATCCGCTCCCGGCACATATCGCAGGTGGCATTGCGTACCGCCCCATAGAGGCGCTCCTTGTCGCGTTCGACGCTGAGTTCCCGGTATCCCTTGAACCGGATGTTCCGGCGGCCGCTCCATCGCTGCAGACAGGCGTAAACGTGCAGATTACGGACTCATTCGACGCAAGCGCCGGGTTCCGACTCAAGGGCGGAAATCCGCGCTTCAGTCTGGGTGGTAATCTGGACTTCCGCGAAGTCAGTCTCGCCGCCGTATACACGCTCGATCTGACAACCAGTCTGCAGTCACCCGACAACTTCAGCATACAGGCCCGCTTCAACTTCGGTGACCGGGGACGGCTTGCACGCCGGGAACGGCTCGAAGATCTCTATCTCGACGGCCTCGTACTTCTCGCCGAAGGCGAACTCAGCCAGGCGGTCGCCTTGCTGGAAGAGGCGGTGCAGATTGATCCTGCCTTTAATCCCGCAACCGAAACACTCGAGAGCGCGCGGCGAAGCTTACAGCTGCAACAGGAACTCTTTCGTCTTGGAGATCTCGAGGAACTCGACAGGGACCCGGGTCGACTGCTTCAGGAAGACGAAGAGTCGGAAAACAACTGAGTTCAGATTTCCTGTTTTGACGAAGCGGCGAGACGAGTCGTCGATACGCGGACGTGCTCCAGAAACACGAAGAGAGCCAGGAGTGAGAGGTCAACGTCTTTCTTCTTGAACTTCCGTAACGCGAGCGCCATGCTCGATGCATCGGGCTTTCGCATCCATTTATACAGGTACTTCCTGCACGAGTATGCTTTGTCCTGCTTCAGTACGGCTGCAATGTAGGCCTGTATGTCCTGTATGACTTCCGGGTCGTCGGCAACACGCTGACCGGTTGCACCGGACAGGACGGGACGCGTCCGGTCCATGTGCTTCAGCTCGTGCAGAATCTCTTCCGGTGTACTCCGGTCGAAACGGCCGAGTACCGACTCGATTCCCGACACCGTGTCCGATGTTTCAAACCGCACCATATCTATTCGGTTTCGCAGATTCGCGCATGTTCTGATCGACAGTCGGGAGTGCGCATCGCGTCGCGCAAGCGCAAAATACGTTGCGATGGCGGAGCCGAGGGCGAGCAGCAGATCGTCTACGACTGGCACAGGTATGCGGATCAGTACACTCGATACGACGAACACCGAAAGAAACACGGCACCGGATAATACGAAACGGGTAACGAATCGTTGATCGAGCACCCATTGCCGTGAATCCTTCTCGGCGATACGGTGCAGGTGTCTGCGTAGATCAGAAAACCGTTCCACGGCAGGATCTTCGCCGTACAGTCCTGTCATTGAAAGATCGTCTGCAACATCGACCATGCTGACACGATCCTGAAAGGGGTGAAGAAACAGCGAAGAGCCGTCCTCTCGTTTCATATGTATTATCCGAATGGTGTTACTCCGCCCCATGTCCGGAATACGATAGTGATGCAACATCCTGACTGTCAACATTGTCGAGTGACAGCGTCGTGTGGTTGAACAGCTCTGCGTATTTTCGTGCACTCATGCCGAGCTTGTCCTGTACGTCCGGGTCGGCTCCCGCTTCGAGGAGTACTGACGCATCGTCGAGATGACCTTCGGCGACGGCAAGCATGAGCGCAGTCTGCCCGCTCTTCGTTTCGATGTCGGGCTGCGCTCCCGCACCGACAAGCAGACGCGTCAGCGCAGTCATACCACGGCCCGCTGCTTCAACCAGCGCAGTGTTTCCACGGTCGTCGCTTGTCGCGTTTACATCGACATTTTTTTCGAGCAAACGCTCCACAACCGGTACATGTCCACCCCGGACCGCGAGGTTCAGAACGGGCACACCGCTCGAACTGGTCGTGTCCGCGGACATGCCAAGCTGCAGAAACAGATCGACCAGCTCGATATCTCCGTCTGCAACCACCGAGGCAAAGGCATCGTCTGTCACACCAAATCCCCGCTGAATAATCTCGTCGCGAGCCTCGTCTACAAGGGCTCTGTGACACGCCACGGTATATTCGTCGACGACTGTCTGGACAAGGGCCGTCTGATCGGTATGCTCGGCGCCCTGTTCGTACAGTCGCGGAAGTCGAGCGCATCCATCCGGTCGAAAAATAGTAACCCCGACTTCGCGACCGGTTGCGTAGCCCATGAGAAATGAGAACCATGCGTCGCTTTCGGGGTCGGCCGGGGGTACGATCACGAAATGCACGATATCGGACAGCAGATATGAGAACTCCGACCGAGATGTGTTGTTCCAGGTTGATGAAATACAATACGGTCGTGCGGGAACATTCCGTTCATGCAGGTCGCGGAACAGCGCTTCCGCGAGTGTTTTGTGCTCGGCAACAAAAAAAATACCAGTCGACATTCGTTTTTACCCTGTGCGTTTCACTATGATGTATTCCACCACGAGATGCAAACACGGTCGACTGAGCAGACACAGTCTTATCGGGCAAAATAGTCCCGGACAACCTCATCGATACTCGAAATCAGGTTCTGTTTCAGGGCGTCGGATAACACCGAAGGGGGTTCACGACCGCCGGCGGAAGAGACCGGTCCGTACTCCTGCAGCAGCTCGTAGGGCTGCATGGACAGCACATGCGCAAGCTGCTCGAACAGGCGTGCGGAAGGAAACTTGTTCCCGTGCTCGATTTCGCTGATGTGCCCCGCCGATACATTGCACTGCTCGGCGACGAACGCCTGAGTATACCCGAGCTGTCTGCGGGCGCGCCGCACGTTAGCTCCGACGACTTGATGCAGATAGGTCATTGTGCTTCTCCGACGTTTAATTACGCGCAATTTTTTACTATCTGCAGATTTTGCGCCATGGTCTTACAGCGTACATCGCACATCACTCTCGGCGAAGCGGTTACCGTCCAATTTGTGGTTACTGTCTGCCACCCTGGTGTTTTTCGCCCGATTCAGACCAATCAACCCGCGTGTTCCCCGGGTA
>SKKC01000230.1 GCA_007121695.1 Spirochaetales bacterium
ATACGGACTCGGTGACTACTTCATCGATTCATTGTCTTCCGATATAGACTCCTTGCTCTTGTATGCCGGTATTCATGGTCAAGTCTGGGGATACTACCGTATGTTGTCACAACGATTTCCATACGCCATCTACTATTCACTGGAGGATGATCTTATTCGAATTCACGCGGTGCTTGACTGTCGTCAGGATCCGGACAAAATCCAGAAACGCATTCAACCGCAATCGCCGTAGTTAATCTTTGATGTCGGTACCCGCGTACGGCCCGGCAGCGAAGCAGAAGGACGCCCCCTCGCAAAGCCCGGTGCCCCGGAGCGGGCAGGCGCCAGGACTACCCACCGACACTTTGACACCAGCACCGGGTCTGACTCATCTTAGTCAGGATGAAGCAGGTAAATATGCTGGATGCGAAAACGCATCTCTCCCGGTTAATAGCAGATATCGAGCATCATCGGGAGAATGAAATCATTATCGCGCGAAACGGGCATCCCGTAGCACGGATTGCAGCGGCGGACAGAGCGAATACCGAGTCGGCGCTTCAGCGTATCGGCGCGGCCAAAGGTGCGTTCACCGTTCCCGACGATATCGACACACCGTACGGCGACCTCTCCGGTCTGTTTGCCGGGGCTGGAGCGACTAGTGCCGGGGATGTGGTCATGGTGGTGTAAGCGCCCCCATTCCTGATCCCGCGAGAGGCGATTGGCCCGGCGTCGCAGGCAGACACAGCCTACAAAAGCACCTGCACCGCGGTAGACGCAGCCATAACGAAGGTCACCAGCAGACCGATAAACCACTGCCCGTTTCGAATGCTGCGCTGCATGTCGTCGAAGCGCTTATCTGTGTTGTGTTGCATGGACTCGAAGCGCTTGTCGACCTGCACGAATCCTTCGCGCATGAGTTCGCGTTGCGTCTTGAGTTCTTCTTCTATGCGAATGAAGCGCTCGCGGAACTCGATGTCGCGATCCGGCGTCACCTCGCGCATCCAGCTGCCGAGGTTGCCTCGTACGTAGAGTCCGATCTGCTCCAGTTGCTCTGCACGTAAATCCATAGCCCGATCCGCTATGTGGGTTCTCCTCCTAATATACCCGGTTTTACTGATATATACGAGGGGAAGGCGTGGGCTGATTGGTGCCGATCTCACGGTGTGGTGTCCGGAAGCCGCATAGGGCCGGGCCACTCCTGTACCCTCGTTATCTGCCACGACTCAGCTTCAGGTATTAGCCACACGAGCAAATCCGGGGTACTTTAAGGGTACACACAGGGAGTAGTGGCATGGCGCATGTATTGATTGTTGAAGATGATGACGACATTGCCAGCGCGGTCAGGGATCACCTGGCGCGCGAGGCGATTACGTGCACGCACACCAGACGCTGCGGTAACGTGCTCGACATGCTCCAGACGCAGGCGTTTTCCGCGATTATTCTCGACGTCATGCTTCCGGACGGGAGCGGCTTCGATTTGTGCCGCGATATACGCGCTGCAGGGCACACGCTACCCATCCTGTTCATGACGGCGCGCAGCGAAGACGTCGACGAGGTGCTCGGGCTCGGGCTCGGAGGCGACGACTACATTACCAAGCCTTTTACCTCTTCATCGCTTATCGCCCGGGTAAAGGCGCAGTTGCGTCGCGTGCAATCCTACGGCGAAGCTGCTTCGTCAACGGGGCCAGCCGCTGCGGGCGTCGCTCAGAGGCAGGACACGGGCTCTGCGTCGCAGGGTCGTACGGTCGCGCTCGGCACCAGGTGCATCGATCTGGCCGCGGGCGAGATTACCAGTCCGGACGGCAACACGAATCTGACCGCGCGCGAGCGCGCGCTCCTTGAAGTTCTCATAGAACACCCGAATCAGGTGTTCACCCGCGACCGCCTGTTTGATCTTGTGTGGGGTCACGACCATTACGGAGACCCCGGCACGGTCCCGGTACACATTCGTCGCCTCCGGGAGAAGCTGGAGGACGACCCGTCGCAACCGCAGTGGCTGCAGACGGTTCGAGGTCTCGGCTACCGCTTGAGGGTTCCCCGGACATGATTCGAGCAGCACAGCAGCGCGCTCGTACTCGCAGTCTCAGAACACGCATGGTGTGGACGTTCTCGGCGGCAACTGCGCTCTGGATAGGTATTATCTCGGGGTCGGTCGTGCTTGGCGTCGGATACGGGCTTGGCGGGCAGATGTCTGACCTGCGCTCGGGTATGCGCTTTCTCGCCGATTCCGAGCAGGAAGCAACAGAGATTGGCGAACGCATCGAACGGGGCGACGATATTGCGTCAATTGGTGCAGACCTTGCAATTACCGACACTTTTCCCGGTACCCGGCTGCGGCTGATACGCGCGGACGGGACGGTGCTGTACGACTCGCGCACCGGAGGCCTGCCGGACGCAATGGAAGAGGCCGTCATTACACCTCTTGAAGTTCTCTCGCTTATTCCAAGCGGCGACCCGAACTACCCCTTTCGTGCCATAGGTCGACAGATTCTTGCATCGGGAACAATCTGGGGGTATTACTTCGTCAGTTTTGATCCGGGAAGCGAGTTTCAGCTTATTCAAAGCGAGGTACCGGAGATCGGACACCGATTTGCCCGAGTCGTCATAGTCGGGTTCGTGATCTCGGTTTTTGTCGTGTATCTGTGGTTCATGCTGTTCGCGCAGCGGGTTGTTCTTCCCATTCAGGCGCTGTCCGAGTACGTCCTTCGCATCGGAACCGGCGAAATGGACGAGCCCGCGGAGGTATACAGCGGCACCAATGAGATTCGCGATCTGACCAGATCGATAGAACAGATGGTGGCAGATCTGTCGGAGTCGCGCCGCGCCGAAAAGCGGGCCGATGAACGCCGTCGGCTCGTGGTCAGCGCGCTTGGTCACGACCTGCGCACCCCGCTTGCGGCAATCAGATCGCACGCGGAAGCACTCGCAGACGGTGCCGCAAGCGACCCGGCGGCGAGCGCCGCGACGATCATTCGCCGCTCCGCCCATATGCAACGCCTCATTTCCGACCTGCTCGCGTATGCCTCGCTTGGAACCACGCACTCCTTCCCGCGCGAGACCTTCGATCTGGCCGAACTCGTCCGCGAGTCGGTTATCGAGCAACTGCCGCGACTCGAAGGTCTCGGCTTCGAGGTTCAGGTCGACATTCCCGACACGCGCATGCTCGTCAGTGGTCACCGGCAGTCGCTGCAGCGGGTCGTGGACAATCTTACCTCGAATGTACTCGCGCACGCCGAAAACGGTCTGTGGCTCGCAGTACACATGCACGAACGCATCGGTCGGGTGCGCGTGTCGGTCGAGGATCACGGTCCGGGCCTGCCCACAGGCATAGATGTATTCGAGGCCTTCCAGACCGGGTCGCAGGAACGAAGCGGGTCAGGCAGCGGCATAGGTCTGGCAGTCGTCAAGGACATTGTCCGTGCGCACGGCGGCACCTGTCAGGCCTTCACGAATGCCGCCGGAGGAACGACCGTCTGGTTCGAGGTACCGTTGCAGGCATGATACGGGGTCTGTGGTGGATCAAGCGGGACATACGCCTGGCCGACAACGAAGCCCTGCATGTCGCTGTCACCGAATGCGACGAAGTGCTCCCGGTCTATGTGCTCGAAGCCGATATCTGGGCCTGTCCGGACGCGTCTGCGCTTCATCTGAACGCGGTCCGGTCTGCACTGGCGGAGTTGCGGCGGAACCTGCAGCAGCGAGGTGCTGACCTTCTTGTTCTCCGCGGCCAGCTTCCACAGGCGTTTGGTGAGCTTCGACGCAGCTTCGCCTTCGATGCAGTCTACGCCGAAGAAGAAACGGGTACCGAGGGCACCTACGCGCGCGACCGCCGGGTACGGGCGTGGGCGGCTGACGCCGGAGTGAAGCTGCGGGAGTTTCCCCACGCGGGGGTTATCCGGCGGCTCGAACATCGCGCGAGGCGATCGACAATCTGGAACAGCCGCATGGCGCAGATGCCGTATCCGGTTCCCGCGCGAATCCCCCTTGGAAGCGCCGCGCTGTCCTTCGCTCGGGATACGCCCCTGCCAGCATTCGCGGAATGCGGGTTTCATCCACCTGAAGGACGGGGCATACAGGCCGTCAGCGAGAGCGCAGCGGCTCGCACGCTGACAGGTTTTCTGACGCATCGTGTCGAGGGCTATAATCGTGGCATCTCTTCACCCCGGGAGGCCCGTTCGACGGGGAGCAGACTCAGTGTGCACCTTGCCTGGGGAACGCTGTCGC
>SKKC01000091.1 GCA_007121695.1 Spirochaetales bacterium
ATGCGTGTCTGGTGCGCATGGGCACGAAGTACCTGTCAGACCAGGCGCTGGCCGAGCACCACATGGATTCCATTTACTTTCTTGGCTTTCTGTTCACGCTGTTTTCGCTGATCGCGCTGTTCACAGCGCTGCAGGAAACGGGTCTCGACGCGGGAGGAGACATTGTTTTTGCGTTTACATACATTGGCATATCGGTTGCGACATCCATCGCGGGCATTCTCTTTCGAAGCATCGTCCGCGGTGCCTGGCTGCGGGATCACCCCGAGCAGAGTGTTGACTCGATTGAGGCCTTCCTGGCCGAACGGGCATCGACTGTCAGCGCGCTTTCCGAGCGCGAAGGCGCGTATCTTCGCGCGCTTTCGGCCTTTGTGGACGCGACAGAAGGTTTCTCGAAGGACCTCGGCCGGGCGCGAGCGGCGCTGGTACCCGAAGTGGACGCGCTGACCGAGGCCATGAAGCGCGAACACGGCGAGGTCGCTCGTATTCGCGATCTTGCGCAGCAGTTTGCCGATGTCTCGGGCGATCTGCACCGGAACGCGCAGTCGCTGCCGTTTCACGAGGTTGCCGGTGAACTCGGCAGGTTCAACACGGGGGTGGCGGAACTGAATACCGCGCTCGACTCGTTTATTACCCTGCTCGAACGAAAGGTCGAGCGGGTGTCCTGACCGGCGCCGCAGGAGGCATACGGTGAAACACCGATCGCACGGAGAAGCCATGCTGTTCAGTCTCTCAGAGCTCGCGTTCGTACTGCTGCTGCTCGCGGTTATCGCGGGGGTCGTCGTGTTCGGCTACTGGCGCGCCTCGGAACTACGGGCTGCCGAACTCGCGCAGCGGAAGGAGGAGCTCGAGGCGGAGGTCGGCTTTCTGCAGGATCAGCTTGAAGAACTGGCCATGGGGAACGTTCCCTGCTGGCGCCGGCCGGACGGGGTTATTCCGTTCTTTATTGGAACGCTGACCGTGCCGGACGAACAGGTTGTGACCGTGCTTCGGGCCGGTCAGGAGGAAGCAGATGCACGAACGGTGGAAGACACGGACGGCGAACTCGAGCATGCCCTTCACACTGCGATTCGGCAGGAGTTTGCCGGAGAGCTTCGCTACGCGGCCGAGAACCGCTGCTACCTGCGGATCGCCGTGCGCAATCTGACGGATTCCTTCGCGCCCTACCGCCGCGTGGTCGAGGTAATCAACAGGACCGGGATCGTCCCGGTGGGGGAATAGACATGAAAAACACCAGGGTGGCGGACAGTACGGCGCTCGCAGTCCGGGCCTGCGCCCGTGGCCTGGGCGCCTGGGCCGGGTACACCGGACTGTTCCTCGCTGGCGGCAGCACGACGGCACTGCGTGTGCTGCGAAACCCGGCGTTTCTGCGCGACTGCCTTCGGGCGGAACTCTCCACCATCAGGCCCGCGGCCCCGACAGGACACCCCCGGGTTCTCCAGGTGGCCGGGTTTCACGCACGAAACCCGGTTCGTTCGGTGGTAGACCGGACCCTGGTGCGACTTTCCCGCGAATCAGTCGGGTACCTGTTCGACGACCGCGTCCGACGGCTTCAGGCACGCATTGTACGCCTCACGCTCGAGCGTGACTGCGGTATACGGCCCGATTCAGACGAAACGGAGGAGCTGTCGCAGCTCGATTCGGTGCGCTGGATCCGCGAAAGCCTGCTGATCGCCGCCGGGCTCCCGCTTGCACGGGTGGGAACACAACACCAGGGTGGCAGACAGTACCATCCGAACACCGCCCGCTGCCGCGTGGTCTTTCCGGCCTTCCTCCACACCCTGCGCATGCACCGCGGGTGGACCTCATCGGCCACCTCCGAAGCTGCGCCCACCTCCCCTGCGCCTGCGCTTCCCCGCACCCGCGTGTTCCCGGAGCAACTCGCACGACGGGAACGCGCGGTGGTGCGCGAGTATCGCGACCTGCAGCTCGAGGAACGCTACCGAATGGCTCGCCTGCGGCGACCCGAAGCAGCGCTTGCAATCTATTTTTCGGCGATAGGCCTGCTGACCCAGGCACACACACTGCACAGACGGACGGCGCAGCGCCTGCTGCGTCGAATCACCCGATACCACGGAAGGAGAACATCATGGACACATGGACCGGCGGCATTCACAGCGCAGACAGCGAACACCGCAGCATTGAACGCTACGCCCCGAAGGATCTGACAAACCAGCAGGACTTCGCGCGACAGCTTCGCGAGATCGACTCGGATCAGACGCTGACCTCGGTCGACAAGTACCGCTACCGGAAACAGCTTATGCGCGCGGTTTTCATGGCCAAGCAGAAAGAAATCAACCATCACCTCGATTCCTACGAGAACTTTCTGCTCGCGAAAAAGGATGTGGAGAGCAAGACGATCGCCCTCGAGGCGCAAAAGGCAATCATGCGGCTCGAAGAGGAACAGCTGAGTCTCATGAAGGACATTGGTCTTTCGCACACACAGGAAATCGCGGATACGCTGAGCCGTGCCTCTGCCATGCTGAACGACAAACTCGTCGAAATAGGCGAGAGCGAACTGATGCCAGACATCAAGCAGATGACGCTCACAAATGTCCGACGCGTCTGGGAACGGACGATCGCACGGGTCACCGAAAGCGTCGACACCTACATGGATCAGCTGTACCAGAAAGAACGGACACGCTTGCGATAGCGCAGGCATCGTGCAACAATATCCGGGGTAATACGGCACATGAGATATCGTAAACGCATTCGCATCATGAAGGGCCTCACGCTGAACCTCAGTAAATCCGGGGTCAGCATGACAGCGGGCCTTCCCGGCATGTCGGTCAACACGGGACGCCGTGGCACGTACCTGAACACGGGTATTCCGGGGACCGGGCTCTACGACCGGAAACGAATCGGCGGTTCACCCGGATCGGGCACCCGGCAGCGCAGCACCACCACGTGGAGCGGCTACGAGGAACGGTCATTCGAGCTGACGCTCGACGGCGACGGCAATCCGGTTCTGCGCGATGAACGCGGCCGCGTCATCGACGACCCTCGGCTGCTACGCCAGATTCGCCGCTCTGCTGCCTACAAGGAAAAACTCTTCGAGGTTTCGCAGAAGACTCACGCCGAGTACCAGCAACAGACCGAAGCATTTGTCGAGATTCACACGCTGACGCCAAAAATCCTCCCCGAGGCGCACTGGCAGGAAGCGCTTGCTGCGGTGGCACCGGCGGCATGGCAGCCGCGGGTCTTCACGGGCACGAAACCCGACCCCGACCGGATACGACACGAACTCGAGGTCGAAGCCCGGCGCGAGGTACGCACCTTCGCCTTCTGGAAGATCCCTCGTCTTCGGCGCGAGTACTGCGACAAGCGCCTGCCCGGCCGGATCGAGCAGTCAGAGGATGCCTACCGGCAGGAGAAGGCCGCCTTCGAGGCCGACGAAGCCGAGCGGCGCAGAAACTGGGACGAAGCAGAGCGTGCCCGATGCGAGGCAGAGCGTCGCAGGCTCGAAGCAGCGCTTGCCGGCACCCGGGCGTCGGTTGAAGCAGCATTCGAGGCACGCCTCTCCGACATGGAACTGCCGGTGGATTTTTCGATTGACTTCGACTACTCGGAGAGCGACGGGCTGCTGCGGCTCGATATCGATCTTCCGGAAATCGAGGACCTTCCGCAGCAGAAAACGAACATTCTCAAAAGCGGTAGGGTCAGCATCAAGGACAAGTCAAAGCGAGAGCTCGCCGAACAGTACGCGCACTGCGTAACGGGCATGCTTTTTTTCTTCGCAGGCGAAGGCTTTAACGTAAGCCCCCGGGTACAACGCATTATCGCAAGCGGCTACACACAGCGGGTGAACGCGCGAACCGGTCACGAAGAGGACGAGTACGTTGCGTCGGTCTGCTTCGAACGCGGATTTTTCTCCAGAATCAACACCGCCGCAATAGAACCGACCGAAGCCATTCGCGGCTTCGAGCACCGCTACGACCCCTACGCCGACGGCAGGCACAAGACCATAGAGCCATTCTAGGGCTTCAGGACTGATGATGCACGCGCCACTGCCGTGGCGTTACTCCGTACCTGCGCGCGAACACCCGCGACAGGGAGGACGGGTTCCGGAAACCGCATCGAACGGCGATCTCCGCTACCGGCAGGCGCGTGTTCAGCAGAAGCGCGCACGCTGCCTGCACGCGCGTATCTTCGAGAAGCTCCCGAAACCCCATGTGGCACTCTTCGCGCACGACATGCCGCGTGCGCTCGGGACTTAACGACAGCTCACTGGCGAGGTCCGACAGCAGCAGCTGTTCCTGATAGTGCGCCAGGAGAAAGCGCCGTATGCGAACTCCACGCGCGACGTCCCGTGCCTCCAGTCGCTCGGGCAGCTCCAGAACGATGCTGCGAAGCCGCGCGCCAAGCTGCCGTACTGCCTCGAGCGCTGCCTCCGCGTCCGCTCGACTCAGCGATGGAAGCGTCGCCCCCGGTCCCGCAGGCCCGGCGCGGCCGACTGCCTCGTTTCGTTCCAGCAGAAACGGACCAAGAAAGAGCACGAGCACAAGCGATCCGTCGTGAAACACCGGATACGCGGCCTCGCTGAAGCCTGCATGACACGTATGCACGCGCCCCTCGGGAAGCGATGCGGCGATGCGCCTGAAACCGGCAACTTCGAAGGCCAGGCACTGTGCCCCGTGCACGCCGCTTTTCACTTCCGTGCAGCACGGATGCGCATGGCGAAATCGATCCGCGGGAAGCAGCTGCCACAGAGAATGCGTCAGATCGTGCACCGTGACTCGAAGCCCGGTAGCGGATTCAGTGTAGGAAATAGCCGTTCGAGCATTGTTTTCGCCCGGTTTCGCCGCGTTCATAGCCGTTTGCGCATAGTACCCTTGTTTCCATGAGTGGAAAAGAGACGTACAGACTATCCCGCGACGTTCCAGTGGACACACGCTACGATCTGGTGGTTGCCGGAGGGGGACCCGCGGGCACAATTGCCGCCATAGCCGCCGCACGCGAGGGCCTGTCCGTGCTGCTTGCAGAAGCGGGCGGTGCACTCGGCGGCATGGGCACACAGGGGCTCGTATCGAGCTGGTATTGCATGGGCAATAACGTGCACACCATGGTCGGTGGGATCGTGGTGGAAATCTGCGAAGCGCTCTACGAGCGTGGTGCGATCGAGCCTGGCAAGGGGCCTGAACAATGGCAGCGCACCAAGAGCGGCTTCGGGTTTGACCCGGAAGCGCTGAAACGCCTGCTCGACGAGTTATGCGAGACAGCGGGTGTCGAGGTTCGCTTCGCGACACGCGTGGTCGACGCACATACGGAACCGATCGACGGTCTGCGGCAGGTAAAGGGTGTTGTGCTTCACTCCATAGAAGGCTTCTGTTACGTCCCGGCGGTCGCGTTCATTGACGCCACCGGCGACGCGGTGCTGTCTGATCTGTGCGGAGTTGTCTGTCGCGAGGCAGGCCGCGATACAGACAGGATCATGCCCCCCACCCTGTGTGCACGGGTCACCGGGATCGACCACACCCGCTTCCATCGCAAGCCGGACCAGCAGCCAGCGGTCGACCGCGCTGTTGCCGACGGATTTTTCTCGCAGCCCGACCGGCACGTACCCGGACTCTTTCGCACCGGCGACCGCGACGCAATCCTGAACGCCGGGCATCTGTTCAACATGGACGCCCTGTCGGTCGCAAGCCTCAGCGCCGGGTACAGGAAGGGGCGGCAGTTTGCCGGGGAGTACCTGCGCTTCTTCCGCGAGTACCTCGACGGCTGCGAGAACGCACATCTGTCGGCGACCGCATCGCTCATGGGTGTACGCGAATCGCGGCGTATCGTCGGCGAGTACGAGCTGGACTGGGACGACTTCGTGGCACGGAGAACATTTCCCGACCAGATCGGAATCTACTGCAAGCAGATAGATGTGCACGTCTACGACGCGTCCCCTGCCGAATACGCCCGCTTCGAGCGCGAGTTCGACGAGGCGGGGCGCCCCGCCGACGGGGAGTACTACGGCATGCCCTACGGCATCCTTGTTCCGAAGGGCTTTCGAAACCTCTGGGCGGCAGGCCGCTGCGTTTCGACGGACGTACGGGTGAATGGCTCGCTGCGCGACCAGCCGGGATGCATGCTGCTCGGCCAGGCGGCGGGAACCGCCGCGGCACAACACGTGCGCACCGGACAACCCGCGTGCCGTCTGGACACGCAGACGCTTGTTTCCACTCTGCGGGAACGGGGCGCGTACCTTCCGGAGGTGAAGTAACACCAGGGTGGCTGACAGTAGTGGATATTTGCCCCTGCCCCGACTACACTATTTTCGGGGGTATGCATGAAAATCCGCATGAAGGTCGCCCTGGTAGTCATTCCCATTCTCGTGGCGACCGTCGTCATGGTAGGAGTCTTCTCCTATTTTAACGCGACGACCGGCATTACCAGGGTCGCCCGGGAGCTCCTCGACTTTCGCACCCAGGAACTCGACCGTTTCGCGCGGGGACAATGGCAGATTCTCGTCGAAAACGACTTTGCAAACGACCCCGACATGGTATCGGCGACCGAGCTGAGCATAGCCAGGCAGGCGCGGGGAATGCTTCGAAGCGACACGCAGGCGGTACTCGCCTTCGATACCGACGGGCGCATGGTGCTTTCCACCGCCGAGGCCGTACCGGCCGATCCTCCGACCCTCCCCCTCGACCTGCTCGACGCGACCACCCGTGATCTCACAAACATAGTCGTCAACGGGGTCGACCGTGTCGCCATGGGATTCTTCTTCGCTCCCTTCGGCTGGTACATTTTGCACACCGAACAGACCGATGTGTTCTACCAGGACGTCGAGCGCATAGGGGTGCAGACCCTCATCATTCTCGCGTCTTCCCTTGTCATTTCCGTGCTGCTTCTGTTCCTCTTCGCAGGCACGCTGACCCGCCCGCTCGGCAGGGTCGTAAAGTCCATGCGACGGATCATCGAATCGAACGATATGAGCGAACGCGTGACGGTAGAGTTCAACGACGAAACAGGCGAACTCGCGCACACCTTCAACATCATGATCGGAGAACTCGACCGCGCCTACACGCAGATAAAGAGCTACGCGCTGCAGGCGGTTGTCGCGCAGAAAAAAGAGCAGAAAATACGGAATATTTTCCAGAAGTACGTACCGCAGGAGCTCATTGACCGCTTCTTCGCGAACCCGGAGTCCATGCTCGTCGGCGAGAACCGTCAGCTGTCGATTCTCTTTTCCGACATACGTTCGTTTACAAGCATTTCAGAGCAGATGACCCCGGACGCGCTGGTGCAGTCGCTGAACGACTACTTCTCGGTCATGGTCGATCTGATCATGAATCGCGGCGGTATCATAGACAAATACATCGGCGACGCGATCATGGCGTTTTTCGGAGCTCCGGTCAGGCACGATGATGACGCGTACCAGTCGCTCATGGCAGCGCTCGACATGTGCCGCGAGCTTGATGCGTTCAATGACCGTCAACGGTCGAAGAACCGCCCCGAGTTCAGGATCGGCATCGGCCTGGCCTATGGCCTTGTTACCGTCGGCAACATCGGGACGGAAAAGAAAATGGACTACACCGTCATTGGCGACATGGTGAACCTGGCCTCGCGCATGGAAGGGCTCACCAAGTACTACAGGCAGCAGGTGCTCTTTTCCGAAACGCTGCACGCAGAGGTGCAGGACAAGCTCTTTACCCGCCTTATCGACAAGGTCGCGGTGAAGGGCAAGACGCAGGGAGTGCGCATTTACACCGCAGCGACCGAACTCGCAAAGCCGCACCGGAAACTCTGGCAGCTTCATAACGAGGCCATGGAACGCTTTTTTGCGCGACGATTCGACGAGGCAGTTGCCCATTTCAAGCAGGCGCTCGTAATTGACCCGGACGACCACGCGGCAACGCAGATGCTCGCCCGGGCCGAAGCGTTGCGGGATTCGCCACCTCCTGAAGACTGGACAGGCGTGGAGGTCATGACGAGCAAATGACACGCCTGCACGCGCCCCGCAGCATACTCTGCCTCGCGATCGCGGTTCTTGCGCTTCTTTCCGGGTATACGGCAGTCGCGCAGGAAACGCCGGGGGAACCGCGTGTCATTACAGTGCTCGCCGGCACGCCTGCGGTGGCCGCCTTCGCGTCGGGCAGCGCCGACACGGACATAGACACGGTCGAGTTCGAGCGCCTGCTGCAGGACCTGTTTGCAGCGGAGTTTGCCGCGGAACAGGTGCGTTTTGTCGCCGGGCGCGAGATCGCGTCGGGCGTGCACGAGACGGTTGTCAGCGTCTTTGTCCGCTATCGGCTCGTCGACACCAGCCTGACCGTCGTTCTTGCCCTGGTCGATGAAGCGAGTAACGAAGCGCTCGGCGGCGGGGTGTACTCCGGCTTTGCAGACCTGGGGCTCGTGCGCGTGGTGCGACAGGCGGTCGCCGATACGCGGACGCAACTCGAACAGATCGTGGACCGAAGCCCCCGCCCCGTACGCATACCCGAGACCCTGGTAGAGCTGACCCTTCGCTCCCCGCACCAGCGTGGCGCTCTGCGTTTTCAGGACGGAGGAGAACCGGTGTTCCGCACGACCGTGCCTTTTCAACTCGGTACGGACATTACCCTTCTGCACAGCGCTCCTGGGTTCTATTCGCGCACCGAGCGCGTGCGTATCGACGCGCCGGTTATGCGCTTCGATGCTCCGCCGCTTGAGCCTGTTATTGTGCGGGAGATCGTCTACAGCTGGACGACCAACCGCCCGCTTGGTGCAGGTGCCGGTATCCGCGTCTATCCGATACCCCGCGCGCTGTTTCTCGAAATGGGTGTACACGCATCAAGCGGGTACCGGTTCAACGCGTCGTCGCAGTTCACCGCACTCGTCGATCTTCGGCTGAACACGGGTGCGTATATTCTTCGCTCCCAGGATCGGCGACTTGCGGCAAGCGTCGCTCCCGGTGCAGGCGTCGTCGTGACGACCCTTCCCGCTGCCGACGGCACCACCACCTTTGCCGATCCATATCTGGTACTTGCGTCCTTCGCGGCCGACGTTCCCTTTCCGCGCCTGGCACCGTTCGCCCGACTCGATCTGCTGTACTACGCAGGCGGCTCCGGCGGCTTCTTTCTGCCGGGACTGTTTCCCTACCTTTCTCTTGGTGTGAGGCAGGCATGGACAGACTGATGATGAAACACACAGTTCGCAGAGCCCTGCTTCTCGCGTGTGCACCGCTGCTTCTTGGTGGATGCCCGCTCTTTCGCGACCCCGCCGCGCCTCCCTTCGCCGACCGCATCGAGGCGGTGCAGTCGTTGACCGAGTACGGGGTCGTACCGGCACTTCGTGATCGCCCGGAGATGCGTGTAATTAACACCGGCGTGCGGGAGTTCCTGCTGGTGGACGCCCCCGTGGAGGACGGGCGGCTGCTGCTGGTTTTGAACCAGGACCTGAGCCTGGCGGATACGTCATTTGATCTTGAGGGCCTCAGGGGCGCTTTTCCGATTGCCTACGACGAAGGTTTTGTTGTGGGGAAACGCAGGTTTGAATCCGACGGTACATCTGTTGCCGCTCCAGACGTGTTTGGTACAGACGGGCCGCTACAGGACGCAGAGGCAGCATTCGGTGGCACAGCCGGGATTACCCGACTTGGATTTCCGGACACCGCAGGAACATCGACAATGCGTTTCGGGCCTGTCTACGAGAGCGCTAACAATTTCCAGAATCCCGGCCCCGACGTATTCGACTGGACCGTACTGCTGGTTCCCGGACCAGAGGAAGGCGATCCACCCGAACCGCTTTTCGGCTTCAGTCTCGTTACATTCACGAATATGCCGACGCCAGACTTTACCACGAGTTCTGTCGGGCTGGTCCTGCGAAACGACAGGCGTATCTGGGCAGGATCGCTTACAGTTTCCGAAGTATCACAAATTCTCGGGACCATCGCTGGTACCCCGGTCCAGATTGAGGGAACGCAGTATGACTACCTGCTCGAACTCCCCTCCTTCGTAGAACTCGACAGTCCGAGTGTCAGCGACCGATTCGTGGTAACCCCCGAAGTGGTCGTCTCGGCGGGCTACGACCTGCACGAGGTCTTTTCCCGGGAAAGCGGCGAGCGCATCGCGCGCCGATCGGTCCCCCGCGAAGAGTATATCAGCTACGCGTACAGCCCCACCGGGCGACATCTGTATATGCTCGATACGATACGATGGCGCGTCTACAGGGTATCGCGATGGTGGTAATTCCGACGCGGTGCCGAACGATACTCCTCGCAACTGCGCTTTTCTGCATCGGCCTGCTTCCTCTCGCAGCCCTCGGGCGAGGAGAACCTGCGCAGGAGCCAACTGCTGAAGAATCGCTCACAGCAGACCGTATTCGCATGACCGTCGCCATTCAGTTCCAGAACGCGGTCACTACCGGCATTTCACCGGTGCTGCTGCACCCGGCGCTCATGAGCAGCGTGGCCGATCTTGCTGCCGCCGCACCCGACCTGTCGATTTCGCCCGTTGTGTCGCCGGAGGCGTCTACACCGGCTGAAGTCCGTGAACGCGCCGCGTCCAGCGATTCGCTTCTGTGGATGCGTATTGTGCTTATCGAAGGTGAACGAACGGTTTCTGTAGAGGCGCAGGCCGGGGCCGTGCCCGACGGGAACGTCCTGCTCGAGCTATCGTACGAGGTGCCTGTCGGGCCCGCCGGAGTATCGTATCGCCGCCTGTGGCAGCCGCTGCAGCGCGAGCTCGCAGAGTCGGTCGATCGAATGACGCGCATCGCGCTCGGCGCTGTGGGTACAGGACGGTTCGAACTTCGCACCCTTCCACACGCGCAACTGACCGTGCTCGAGACAGACCAGACCGCACTCGCCGACGATACAGGCTTCCTCTCGCTCGAACTTCCGGCACCGGCAACGTATACCCTGACGCTTCGCGCCCGGGAACACTATCCGGTTACCGGGCAGTTCCTGCTGACCAGCGCCGGATCGAGGCGATCAATAGAGCCTGATGTTCGCAGCCACTGGCTGTATGATTTCAGTATGCAGAATATGTCGTTCCCGGCATTCGATGCGCGACGGCGGTTCTTCGGAGACATGCTGTTCGCGCACGCGGGCTTCACGACCTACGTGCTTGGCCTCGCACCTGTCGATCGCGACTGGGGCGATCTCAACGAGACAGACGGCATATTCTCCTCGACACCCGCAACCGACCTTCGCCTGGGCCTGGGGTCGTACCTGAGTGGCGCACACGGAGAACGCCGGTTCTACGCCTCGTTCGGCGCGACTGGCCGCCTGATTCACGGCGCAGGCATGTTCGCGTTTGACCCTGTCGCGCCGGCCACAGCGCATCTGTCTCTCGGTGTCGAAGGAAACCCCGACCACCGAAGCCGGCTGTTTTTCGAGTGGGCTCCGGCACTCGTATTTACCGAGTTCCCCGGCATCGTCGAGCTGCGCTTTCCCGGTGTCGTATTCCTTCCCGACGACTGGGCTACCGCAGTCCCTGTCGCCCGATACCCGATCGCGCTCGGTTTCGTCCGGCTTGGCCTCAGGTGGCAACCATGAAAATACTCCGTTTGGCATTGATCGTAACCACCATAGTCGCCGCCTGCGGCTGGCCACCCTACGATATTGACGCCTCAAGCGCGCTGTGGTCCGCCCGCGATATGGAACTTATCGCAGAGTTTGCAATACCGCGCGGCACAGGTATTGTGGAACCGTGGAGTAACCCGGAAATATCGTTTTTCCCGAGCATACGGTTCGAGCCCGAAGGCACGTCCGAGCAGCTCGGACTGTTTCTGTTCGATTATGGTATCGACGTTACCAGTGCCCAGTCTTTTGATGCAGTTCGCGACACCGTTGGAGGTGCGGTTGTGTCGGGCACACCGTGGGATTTCAGTGCACCGGACAATGACGAGAACTTTGTGGCGATTCCAGGTTCATTACCGCTTCATGTATCGGCGACTAAGTACCTGTACGAAGATGCATTCGCGAACACGGAAATTGGAGACGCATATATATTCCTGATTCCGGATAACAACGACTATGTCGTCGCTACTATGTACACCGATCCACTCGCAGCACCGCCCGGGACCGAGGGATCGATAGCCGTATTCGCTCGACTTTTTGAGTGCCAACGGGCCATTCTGGCTAATCCGACATCCGAGTGGTTCTCGCCGGTTGCTGATGTGAACCCGGTAGCCGTCGGTGCATATTACGAAAATATCCTGAATGAAACCCGGATTTTGAGTTTATTCGAAGATGGTGGTCAGTGGCGGATTATCCGCACGGAAGCTGAGGCTCCAGGCCCAACCGGGGATTGTGTAGACATCGAGCCCTTTACAAGCATGGAAACGCTGAACGCTCCGGTGCCGTCAACAGCACCGGCGAACGGAGGTGGTTTCCTGATCGCACGAGATCTGGCTACCGCAGACGGACGAATCGTCGTTTCACTCCCCCGCCCGGACGGAAGCTACGCCGTATACTTCGGTACACCGGACGGCACCGGGCTCGCGTATCAGGAACTACCGGGCGTAACACACCGGGCAATCGCAGTTCTTTCGAACGACCTGATAATGGTTCATACAGATCCCGGCTATGAACTCGTGAACGTCGCTGGTGAAGTCCTCTGGAGTACCCGCACCCCCTCCCTCCTGTTCACCGGCGAGCGTGAACACGACGGGGACATGTACCTGTACTTCACCAGCGGCTACTGGGCGCGAGACGATAGAAACACGACGCGGTACACCAGAATCTACCGGCTGCGCACGCCACGGTAGAGTACATCTATCTTTCCCACCGAATCAGTTCACGACCAGATCCATGAGTTCCGAGAGGAACTCGAACACGACGGGATCGTCGGTGCGCGACTGCTCTTCGAGCAGGAAGTTCATGCGATCCTGTCGTGCCTGCAGGGCAGAAAGGCTGTAGACAATCTCGAGCATATCGCCGAGTGCAGCCCGCCTGCCCGATACCTCAAAGGCTTCATCGAACCGGGAGACCTCTGAAGCGAGGCCCGGAAACACCGCCTCGACAGCCTGCGACCTCAGGAACTGGTCCAGGCGAAGCTTGCCGTCGATAGCCTGCAGTACGTCTGCGTCTCCTGCGACCTGCGCCTGGGACTCGGCGAAGCGCTCGTAGGCGTTCCTCGCCTGCCGGACCGTTGCCTCTACTTCGCGCAGGCGTTCGAGCTCTGCGATCATATCGGGATCTGCGGCGACCACTGTGTCTCCGGACGCCGTTTCGAGCACTTCCGAGAGCTCGGCTACCCGTGCTTCGGCCACTTCTGCCTTCTGCTCCGCGGTTTCGAGGCTGCGTTCGAGCACTGACACCTGCTGCTCGGCGGCTTCGGCGCGTGCGACTGCCTGCGCTCGCTGTGTTTCAAGGGCCTCCGCCCGCGATATCGCTTCGGCAAGCCGTTCGTCTACCGTTCCCGCCCGTCCTTCGGCGACCGCCAGCGCGGCGCGGGTGTCGGCGAGTTCCGCCTCGGCGGCAGCGGCCACGGCTTGCGCTTCGGCGGCGGCTGCGAGAGCTGCGGCAGCCCGCGTTTCGGCTTCCTGCGCCCGCTGCTCTGCTTCCTGTTGCTGCGCCATTGCGTCCTGCCGCTGCGCGAGTGCGTCCTGCCGCTGGGCCTCCGCTATTCCGCGCGCTTCGTCTGCGCGTTCGGCGATCGTCTCTGCGGCCGCTGCAGCGTCCCTGGCATCCTGTGCGTCGGCTTCGGCCGCGGCGGCGATCGCGAGCGCTTCCTCGAGCGCCGCTTCGCGGTCGCTGAGGGCCTGCTGCGCGGTCGCAACCTGCACTTCGAGGGACTCGCGCGTTTCAAGAAGCGTGTCGCGTTCGCTCTGAAGCGAGGCAAGCCTGGCTGACAGCTCTTCTCCGGCAGTCCTGTCGGCCGCAAGCGGTTCGATGAGCCTGGTCAGCGACTCGAGAATATACAGATCGCTCGCCCGCCGCTCGCGCATAAAGGGAAGCTCCCGAATGTCGGGCCGGTCGAGATAGCTGCGCAGTTGCCCCACCAGGGCCGATGCTTCGGCGTATCTCGCCCGGGCAACTTCGGTTCGAATCCGGTCGAAAAACCCAGCAATCTGGTTTTCTATGAACGATCGCTGTTCCTGCTGTTCGGCGAGCGCCGACAGGCGTGCCTGCGCGGCTTCCGCCTCGTCGCGTCGGCGGCCAAGCTGTTCCTCGAACTCGGCCCGAAGCGTCGCTTCGGCCTGACGCGCCTCTTCGAGAATCGCAACGCGTTCCCTGCGCGCGCTCTCGAGCGCCGCCTCGGAGGCTGACTCGAGCCGTGCGAGCTCGGCGCTTCGGACCTCCTGCGCCTGTACCAGCTGCTGTCTGTAGTCTTCGAGCTCGGCCTCGAGCTCGGCTATGCGCCCGCTTTCGTACTCGGTAATCAGGCGTTCGATCTCGGCGCTCGAGAAGCCTTCGCCCTGCAGCCGGTCGCGTTCGAGCGCAACGTCGCGCGCGACCTGCGTTCGAAGCTCCTGCTCGCGCTCTGCAACCTGCTCGTCTATCTGCTCGGCGAGGGCGCGCTGTTC
>SKKC01000300.1 GCA_007121695.1 Spirochaetales bacterium
ATAGAACCGACATAAAAGGTTAATGATTGTTGATTTTCCCGATCCGGTAGGACCAACGATCGCAACGGTCTCACCAGGTCTGGCGCGAAACGACAGATTGCGGGTCACGTATTCCGTGCTGTTGTAGGCGAACCATACGTGGTCGAACTCTACATCTCCCTCTATCCGAACCGGCGCCGTGGCGTCCGGCGTATCTGATACGGTCGCCTCGATATCCATGATTTCGAAAATCCGCTCTGCCGACGCCATCGCCCGGCTTACCTGATTCATCATGTTGCTGATTTTCTGCATTGGCTGGAAAAAGCGGTTCACGTACGCAAGGAAGGCGGCAATCACGCCAATCGTGACCATCCCCTGTGACAGTCGGATACCGCCAATAAGCAACACCATTGTCGGACCGAAGGTTCCAAGCGTCGCGACGCTTTGCCAGAACCAGGCCAGAAGCGGATAAAACGAGCGGGTTTCATCCCAGTACGCGTGATTCACAGATCTGAAGGTTTCGATGTTCGCATCCTCGCGGGCAAAGGCCCGAATAACCTTGATTCCGGCAATGCTCTCGTTCAGAAACGCGTTTACATGAGATAGTTCCTGTTGTATCCGTCTTCCCGTCTTGAGCAGGTACCTCTGTAGAACGAAAACAACAATCGCAAACCCTGGTACGGTAACAAGCAGCACCATACTCAGCCAGGGATCAAGGACTATCATTGCAACCGTAATGCCAAGCAGGAGCACGACGTCAACGACTATGGTGTCGAGACCGGCGCGCAGCAGTTCCTCGAAAACCTGAACATCGTTCGTGATGCGACTCATAAGCGTTCCCGTTTTCTGGGTATCGAAGAAACGGAACGAAAGTGTCTGCAGGTGACCGAACAGATCGTCTCGGAGGTCACGAATAACCTTATAGCCGATCTTCATCATCAGAATGCCCTGCAGCCTGCCAGCTCCAAAGAGTACCGCTACGAGCAGCGTCAGGAGACCGGCAGTCTGCAGGAGAGAACCGTAGTCCCCGGACAGGATATCCCTATCAATCCCCGTCTGAATAACAATAGGAATGGCTATGAACGTTCCAACGTTCACAATCGCTGCTGCATACATGCCGATGAGTTGTCTCGTGTAGGGGCGGAAATACACGAGAAAGCGCTTGAGTAGATGAAACTGAAACCCTGCCGTTTCGGTATCGGCCTGTGAAAGAATGCGGGATGCTGCGTGTCGTGAAATCATAGTACTAACCCGGGAGCCTACAGCTCGCTTGCTCCGTTCATTGGAATGACCGACTGCGCCTGGACGGTAGTCCGATACAGGGAGTTTCGTTCGTACAGGCGATCGTGGCTGTCAATATCCGAGATTCGCCCGTCTGCGAGAACAACAATGCGGTCGGCAAGCGTCAGAGTTGACACCCGCTGGGCGACAATGATTGTTGTTCTGCCTTCCATGAGATCGGAGAGTTGTGCCTGTATCTGCCGTTCGGTCTCGGCGTCGAGACTTGACGTACAGTCGTCGAGTATGAGCATGCGAGGATCCTGCAGAAGCGTGCGGGCGATTGCGATTCGCTGTTTCTGCCCGCCGGACAATCCGACACCATACTCACCGACTATTGTGTCATACTGCCTGGGTAGAGACATAATAAACTGATCAATGCGCGCGAGGCGGGCCACGTGTCGAATATCGTCGAGGCCGGCTTCCGGACGCGCGAATGCAATGTTCTCTGCAATGGTCGCCGAAAACAGGAATGTTTCCTGCAGTACAGCGCCTATCTGCGAACGCAGATTTCGCAGGTCCCACTGTGCCGTATCGCAGTCGTCAATGAAAATGGTGCCCGAAACGGGAGGATAATATCGCGGTATCAGGGAGATAAGCGTGCTCTTACCCGACCCGGTTAATCCGAAAAGGGCGACGCTTTCGCCGGCACGAATGCTGAAACTTACATCGTGCAGCACGGTGTGCGACTCGTCATACGAAAACCCGACAGACTCGAAACGGACGTCCCCACGAATTCGGGCTTGCTTTGTACCGACGCTGTGCTGTATCTGGTCAGGACTATCGAGAATCTCCTGAATGCGGCGTGAGGCCTGTTCCGCCATGCTGATTGTTGCAGTATTGAACGCGAGTATCGAAATCGGAAACCTGAGAATTCCCAGGTACGAAATGAAACCAAGCAGCACACCGATTGTCATGCTGCCCTGTATGACTCGGTATCCACCGAACAGCAGAATAACAAGCGATCCAACACCGTCGCTAATAAGCAGGATCGGATTAAGATTCGCCTGCAACAGTGAGGCTTTCAGATCACTGTCAAGCATTTTCTGATTCCGTTTGCGGAATCGTCCGATTTCTCCGTCTTCAGCGGCAAAGGCCTTGATTACCCGGATCCCGGCAATGCTTTCCTGTATGCGGGAGGTCAGACGTCCCATTTGACGCTGTTGTTCCTGTACTGCGTTCCGCATTTTCCGGCTGAAATGAATCGTAATAACAAGGAATACCGGCACAATAAGGTACACGGCGATTGCAAGCTGCCATTGTACATACAACATGAATCCAAAGACGGTCACCGAAATTGCAACGACCCGTACCCGGTGCTCTATACCGAAGGAAAAGAAGTTTCGTATCAGTTGAATGTCGTAGGTTACCCGCGACATGAGATCGCCCGTCGTCGATCGATCATAAAACGCGAGTGAAAGGTGCTGGAGTTTCTGATACGTGGCATTTCGAATATCCGCAACGATACGCTCGGAAACACCCCAGAAGGATCGAATCATCGTATGAACGGTAATGCCACGCAGAATTCCTGATAGTGCCAGTATTCCGCATACAAGAATCAGGCTACGGTACGAGGCTCCTGCTGCGAGGTCAGGATAAATTTCATCGGTAACGTATGCAATTCCGACCGGTATTGCATACGTGATCAGGTCCGTCAAAAGAACGCTCAACAGCGCTCCGGCCATGTACCATCGGTGCCTGATTACGAACGGGGTCAGCCTGCGAAGCATCCGGAACATGCGTATAGCTAATGCATTCCGCGTATAAAATCAATGCGAAATGCAATTGTTATGCAGTTTGCATTGCACATTGCATTGGCGGCACGCAATGCCATGACGGCCCTGGCTTCCGAAAAAATAATAATTCATGACATCATATAGAGATAAAAGTTTTTGATGATGCTTGGCATGTGAATTGCTTATACATGTGTGTCCGGCAACGCTGATATTTTAAAAATATCTAAAAAACAATGTAAAAATACAGGTAAAACACCTCCTTTGCCGTATCAACGACCCGCGCAAGCGGGTCGTTGTCTTGCGATCCTTGCGAAATATCGGTACTTTGCATGAGCGGACATCGCGGGCAAAGGAGCGTGTTCTATTGAAAGCAAAAGCAGACTATCCCAACATCAATCCGGCAGAGCCGCAGGGGCTTAAACCCGACGGGAAACCGTTTGGTGTGCTTATTGTCGACGACTCCATGTTTATTGCCAAACAGGTATCTCAGATACTGTCGTCTTCCGGATTCCGGATTGTTGCGACTGCGTCGAACGGTCAGGAGGCGCTGAAACAGTATCAGAGTCACAAGGACAGCATAGATCTGGTTACAATGGACATTACCATGCCGGGTATGGACGGGCTGACCGCACTGGAACACCTGATCAAGATGGATCCGGACGCGAAGGTTATAATGATAAGTGCTGTCGGAAAGGATGACCTGGTAAAAAAAGCGCTGCTGACGGGCGCAAAGAACTACATTATTAAACCGCTTGATCGCAAAAAAGTGCTGGAACGGGTAGTGCAGACCTTGAAGCAGTAGGTGAGGCAAAGAGGATTTCGCGTACATGTCT
Organism: Spirochaetales bacterium; assembly: GCA_007121695.1. Lineage (GTDB taxonomy): Bacteria > Spirochaetota > Spirochaetia > DSM-27196 > SKKC01 > SKKC01. Next base: position 3,827 of record SKKC01000300.1, read on the forward strand.
CTTCGTTTTCGTTCAACTTTGCTTCTCGTGAATCCGACCCGCAATCCTCGCGCGGTCGGGCGCCTCAAAAAATATCTTCACCAGGTACCCGGGATTGATATCGTCGTTCCTGGCAGCAAAAGCGAGTTTCTCGACCGTGTGCGGTTGTTTGCCGGAAGCGATTACATGAATCTGCTTATCTGGGGCGGTGACGGTACTGCACACGACGCCATTAACGCCCTGTACACGACTGATTCGCCCGGACCGCACGACGGGAAGTCAATAGGTTTTCTCCGGGGCGGAACAGGAAACGGCATACAGGACAGTTACAGTGTTCCCTACCGCCTCAAGCACCAGCTCGAAGCGTACGCGGACAGCATACAGAACAATCTGACAATAGACGTCGATCTGCTCGAGACCCGGGACGGGAGACGGCACCTGTATGGTCAGCTCATTGGAGTGGGCGCAGACGCGGAAGTACTTCGACAGCGTGATCTGAAAGCACGAGTGAATCGTCGCGGACAAGAGCATGTCAGAAGCGGTTTTCGCTTCTACCTCCAGGCGGGTCTTTCGGTACTGTTCGGGCGGCGGTTTCATGAACGGCTCGCGCTGGACGTTCACCTCGCACACGGTCGATACGCGTTCAGCGGACCGAGGGTCAATGCCCAGTTTCCGTTTGACGCTCTCGAACTGAAACGGGCGCCATTCATGCTCGAAATCGGCACGCGTCCGTACTACGGAAAACTTTTCCGGGTCTGCCCGGATGTGGTGTGTAACGATGGTTTCTGCGATCTGTATGTATTCGACTTCAGGAACCGTCGCGAGGTTGTCGGGAACGTCTGGTACATATGGAACGGTCGCCACGGACGGATAAACCGGCTGAAGAGACGCTCGCACCGACCCGTCATTGAGCGATACGAAGTGCAGGAGGTAGAACTGCGCTGTGGGTCTCCATTTCATTATCATATCGATGGTGAACTGATCACGCTTTCCGACCAGGCGTCAGACGGCACGTACCGTCTGCACGTCCGTGTGCTGCCGCAGGCCATACGCTTTCTCGTACCTCGTGCCTATTACGCTCTCTACCATCCATTCGATCAGATCCTGGCGACTTCGCGAGAGCACCATGAAGACACTACGTGAAGATGATCTGTACCTCTCGGTCAAGAACCTGCTTCAGTCACTCGACATGTTGGTGATGGGCGAGGTGGGACGCTGCGACATTCTGGCGAAGTCTGATTCCATGCTCATCGCCGTTGAGTTAAAGCTCGGGTACTCAATCCGTCTTCTCGAACAGGCTGTAGACCGCCAACGCATTGCAGATCTGGTCTACGTAGGTCTGCCAGCCCGTGCGCTTTCGTCCAGGCGCAGCAGAAGACGAACCCAGGAGTACCTGATACAGCGTCTGGGAGTCGGTCTTATTCTCGTACACGACGCGGAATACGCGGTGTTTGCCTTTCATCCACGAAGTCACATTCCCCGAATACACCGGAAGAAACGCGAGGAGCTCGTGCATGAGATACAGTCCCGTATACTCGATGCGAACAGTGGAGGGAGCACACGCCGGGCGCTCTTCACAGCGTACCGACAGGACGCAATGCATCTGGCCGTTCTTCTTGCCCGGTCCGGCCCATGCTCGCCGCGTGAACTGCGCGAGAGCAGTGGATGCGATCGAGCATATAACATCCTGCGCGACAACCACTACGGCTGGTTCACCCGCGTCAGCCGGGGCGTGTACGACCTGAGCGACCGTGGTCGAACCGAGCCAGACGAGTTGTTTCCCGAGGTCATGACATCGCTGCGAGAGCGGTAAACACGAACCGCTTTTGTTCCGGGGGAATTATTCCCCCGAAACAAGCAGATCAACGATGGCTCCGGCGAACGTGTAGCCGCCGCCGAAGGCTACCAGTCCTGCACGCCCGGAATAACGTGTGTCTGCAAAAATGTCCTGAAGGCACAGTGGGATCGTGGTCGATGACGTGTTTCCGAGGCGGGCTATATTACTGAACATCTTCTCGTCCGGCATTCGCAGCTTCTGTCGTACGGCATTAATTATTCGCTGATTCGCCTGATGCGGCACAACAAGATCAAGATCATCCGGCGTAATGCCCGATGCAGTACATGCGTCTGCAAGGCTGCGCATCATGCCGTTTATAGCCTCGACGAATACTTTCGGACCGTCCATGTAGATGTGCTCGCGCATATCTGCCGGAACGCGAAGCGCGGTCCCGTCTTCACCTTTTGCGAGACAGGCCGGGCGATGAAGCAGTGCCCTGGCCCCTGTCGGCGTCTGACCAGCGGCGGCGCCAACGACGGTGGCACTCGACGCATCGCCGAAGACGGGAGCCGTATTGGGGTCAGACGTGTCGACGCGTCGGCTGAGGCTTTCGGCTGTGAGAACAAGTACGTGTGAATCAGGTTGGGCCTGAAGGTAATCGTATGCGATCTGCAGCGCGTACAGATAACCGGAGCAGGCCGCGTTCAGATCGAAGGCCTGCGGCATGTGGTCTTCGTCCCCACTCGTAAGCCGGTGCTGTACCAGCGTTGATACGGCCGGAGTGTTCTGTTCCGGAGTCTCGGTTGCGCAGACTATGAGCGAAATGTCCCGGATCGAAATTCCCGCTTCCGCGAGCGCCGCCTCTGCGGCGCGTGTGGCAAGATCAACCGCGGTCTCGGATTCAGCGAGCCACTGTCGCGTCTGAATACCGGTTCGTTTCACGATGTCCTGTGCCGACCATGCCGGACACATCTGCGAAATCTCCTCGTTCGTCACGGTTCTGCTTCCTGTCACGGCATGAACCGCGCGTATTCCGACCTGTATGTCTACGCTGCGGACGGGTTCGTTCGTTTCTGGTGGTGCGGTTTCGGTCGACGGATTCGGTTCGATGTTCCGAATAACCGGAGTTCCCGGTTGCTCACGGGTAATCTGTCGTATGGGGACGTGCCCACCGTCGGCTGCAGTAACAGTCCTCACTTTCAGTATCGGGGCCCCGACCTTCACCATATCGCCTTCGGGGACTATAAAGCTTTCTACAATGCCTGATACCGGTGAACGAAGTTCTACCGACGCCTTATCTGCCTCGAGATCGGCAATTATCTGACCGGATTCGATCGTGTCGCCTTCAGACACTCGCCATTCGACGACGGTAATCGATTCGTCTGACGGGCTAGAGCCGATTGCCTCGACAAGGTGTACTCCGTCTTCTTCGGCAATGTCCGGAATCCATTCTACGTGGCCACCGAGCATTTCAACGGCTGTCTCGAGCGTGCGTTTGTAGCCCGGTAGTACTTCCAGCTGGTTTGCGAAATTGCAGGGTACGAAGGTGTCTGCCCGTGTTACACGGCGTATCTGCAGTGGCTTCTGAACACGTTCGGCAACGGTAGCCACTATCTCCGCACCGACTCCCGAGGAGTGATTATCTTCATGTACGACCAGGAGACGCCCGGTCCTGCGGACGCTTTCGAGGACGGTCGCCTCATCCCACGGTGACAACCACCGGAGGTCAACTACGTCGCAGGATACCCCGCTGGCATCAAGCGTTTCTGCAGCCTTCAGACAGTGGTCGACGGTGTTCCCGTATGCGACCATCGTTATGTCGTCGCCTCGTCGTGCGTACCGTGCCCGTCCGATTGGAACCAGCTGCCGTGAAACGTCGGTACTCGTCGTCGCATTCCTGTTATTCAGACAGTTTTTCGGATAGAAGAACAGGGTGGGGCGACCGCTTTTGAATGCCGCGTTCAGCATGCCTGCGGCGTCACCGGCGGTCGCTGGCATCATGACGTCGACGCCTGGCGTATGTGTTGCAAGCGCCTCGAGACTCGACGCATGAAATGGGCCGAGACCAGGTTTGTAGCCGCCGCAGGTGATCATGACGATGACTGGTACCTGCCAGCCGCCGTCCGTGCGCCACCACATGCTCCCAAGTTCCGCCCATATCTGGTTGTACGCGATCGGAAGAAAGTCGGCAAACTGAAGGAATGCCACTGGTCGGTCACCGGCGAGTGCCCGACCTATGGACACACCGATAATGCTTGCCTCAGCGAGAGGACTGTTCTCGATCCGCTCGCCGTATTTTCGGGTGAGCCCCTTGGTTATGCCGAATACATCGCCTTTCGGGTCCTCGAGGTCTTCCCCGAACAGACGTACGCGGGGATCTTCTCCAAGTTGATGATCAAGCACCTCCCGAATTGCTTCGATCATGGTGAGGCGAGAACCGTCGTCTTCACTTCCCGTATATTCTACAGCTTTGTCGGTAAGGCTCTCGGGAACCGGAGCCTTCGCGGTAAAAACAGGTTGGGGTTCAGCGCTCAGCTGTACCCTGTGCGCGCGATCGAGCAGATCGGTCCGTACCTCCTCGGTGATTTCCTTAAGCGATTGGGGGTCTATTCCCTGCGAGACGAGTTCCTTCGACAGTCGGATAAGTGGGTCTCCCGTCTGGCCGACAGCCATGATCTCTTCGGCACTGCGATAGGTTCGCTGATCATCCGCGTTGGTGTGGTTGTGAAGTCGGTCGACCGAAAATACGACGATTCGCGGCCCCCGCTTTTCTCCGCGCATATCCGCGACCGCGGCGCCGAACGCACGTCGTGAGGCGAGCGGGTCGCGTCCGTCGACCCTCTGAATCGGTATGCCATAGAACTGTTGCGCGGGTCCTTCCGGATACTCATAGAATGTGTTTCCTGCAGTCCTTGTCGAGATTGCAAAGGCATTGTCCTGTATCAGGAACAAAACGGGGAGATTACGGCGTACGGCGTGGGCAATCGCTTCGAGAACCTCTCCCTGTTGCGTCATGCCGTCTCCGAGACTGCAGAGCACGATCGGCTTTTCCGGTCGTTCCCTGATCGAAGCGGCGATGCCTGCAGCCTGCAGCGCGCTGTTGCCGACCGGACCAACGAGACTGAGGACATTATGCTCGGGGGCGCTCATGTGCGCATTCATCTGCCGACCGCGGCTGTGACTTCCGTCCTTGTTGAAAAGCGCCATAAAAAACATGTCCGGCGTAATTCCGCGGGCAAGCATCAGTGCTTTATCACGATAATGGCAGTGCAGACAATCTTCCGGTCGCAGGAATTCGGCCAGGGTCGCGGAGCTCTCATGACCGGCACCTGATACGTGAAAGAACGCTTCGCCGCGGGCGGTAAAATCCTGCTCAATCAGATCCATTTCCCGGGATGTCGACATGAGGCGGTAGAGCTGTATGAGTGAATCGTGTGTCAGATTTTCCATAGGTACAATGTATCTCCCATTGCTGAATGGTTCAGTACATGCTTTGACACGAACGTACGGCACATTGCATATTTAAGCCAGCAGATACGTTCGAAATCTGCCGAATACTATCATGCAAGCACACGCGGGTCGACCGTTTCACGATTTTCAGTGCGATTGTCTGTGCGTACACGGAAAAGGAGCCGGAATTTATGGGTATTGAGTCGCTAAACGACAGTTTTGGAGTCACCAGGCGCATGGAAAGCGCCATGGGAGAGCTTACCTACTACGACCTTCGCGAATACGCGAAGAAGTACAATCCTGACCTCGACCGATGGCCGGTCAGCATGAAGATACTCTTCGAAAGCGTCCTGCGCAGCGAAAATGGTCGCGAGGTCACCGGAGAACACGTGCGCGAGCTTGCAGCATATAATCCGCAGGCTCCGCAGATTATCGAAGTTCCGTTCAAGCCGGCACGCGTCCTTCTGCAGGATTTTACCGGGGTGCCCTGTGTCGTAGACCTCGCTGCCATGCGAAGCGCCATGGCGAGACTCGGTGGTGATCCATCACGCATTAATCCCGAGCTGGCAGTAGATCTCGTAATCGACCATTCAGTACAGGTTGACTTCTTTAACTCTTCGGACGCACTTCGAAAGAATGCAGAGCTCGAGTTTCAGCGCAACCGTGAACGATACGAGTTTCTTCGCTGGGGGCAGGGGGCGTTTGAGAACTTCAGCGTCGTGCCGCCGGCAAGTGGAATCTGTCACCAGGTGAACCTCGAGTACCTCGGCCGCGTCGTACAGGTACAGGATCGCGATGGCGTTCGTGTTGCGTATCCCGATTCTCTCGTCGGCACAGACAGCCACACACCCATGATTAACGGGCTCGGTATACTTGGGTGGGGCGTCGGTGGCATAGAAGCGGAAGCCGCCATGCTCGGTCAGCCCATCTTCATGCTGGCTCCCAGTGTCGTCGGGGTCAAACTTGAAGGACGCATGAACACCGGAATCACCGCGACGGACCTTGTGCTTCGAATTACCGAAATGCTTCGCAAGCACGGAGTCGTCGGGAAGTTCGTCGAGTTCTTCGGACCGGGCCTGTCGAACATGACGGTTCCCGATCGAGCGACGATCAGTAACATGGCGCCCGAGTATGGTGCAACCTGCGGATTCTTCCCTGTGGACCAGCAGGCTCTCGACTACATGTACGCAACCGGCCGACCGACAGATCTGATCGACATGGTGGAGCGATACAGCCGCACGCAGGGACTGTTTCGAACCGACGAGACCGAAGATCCGCAGTACGAGGCCGTTTTGCACCTCGATCTTTCGACGGTGGAGCCGTCCATCGCGGGGCCGAAACGACCGCAGGACCGCATATCGCTGCCGTACGTGGCGGAAAATTTTCGTCGGTCACTGACAGCACCGGTAGGCCCGCAGGGCTATGGCCTCGAAAAGTCCGAAATGGAAAATAGCGGCGAAACGACCCTCGATTCCGGAGAAACCGTTACCCTGAAACATGGTGATGTCGCTATTGCGGCAATCACGAGTTGTACAAATACCTCGAACCCAAGCGTGCTCCTCGGCGCTGGTCTGCTCGCGAAAAAGGCAGTCGAGGCCGGCCTGAAGCCAAAACCGTGGGTAAAAACAAGTTTTGCACCAGGATCAATGGTTGTCACAGAGTACCTGGAGCGAACGGGTCTCATGAGCTATCTCGAGCAGGTCGGGTTCTTTCTTGTTGGATACGGCTGTACTACCTGCATTGGTAACTCGGGGCCTCTCCCCGAGCCAGTGGCACGGGCAGTCGAAGAGAATGACCTTGTTGTCGCCGGTGTTCTCAGTGGAAACCGCAATTTCGAAGGGCGGATCAATCCCCATACCAAGGCAAACTATCTCATGAGCCCCCCGCTTGTCGTCGCGTACGCTCTCGCCGGGAATGTCGGTATCGATCTCTCGAAAGACGCGCTGGGAACCGGTTCAGACGGAAAGCCGGTGTATCTCAAGGACATATGGCCAACGAACGAGGAGCTCGACGAGTTCGTGAAGCAGGCCCTTGACCGAGACGCGTTCATGAAAAGTTATTCCGGTCTGGAGGACTCCAATCCCGAGTGGAACAAAATCGAACTGTCGGGCGAAAAAGTGTACGAATGGGATAGTGCGTCGACCTACATACAGGAGCCTCCATTTTTCCAGAACATGTCTCCCGATCCGGAGCAGATTCGGCCCCTTGAAGGTGCGCGGACCCTCGTTAAAGTCGGGGACAGTATCACTACCGACCATATCAGCCCTGCCGGGGCAATCGACCCTGCGAGTCCTGCCGGGCGTTATCTGATAGAAAGCGGGGTGGAAAAGCGCGAGTTCAACAGTTACGGAAGCAGGCGAGGGAACGACCGGGTCATGACCCGTGGGACATTCGCCAATATCCGGCTGCGTAATCAGCTTGCCCCTGGAACAGAAGGAAGCTGGACAAAACACTTTCCGAGCGGTGAGGTCGTCGATATTTACGAAGCAAGCAAAAAATACGAGACGGAACAGGTACCGACGATCGTACTCGCAGGACAGGACTACGGCATGGGTTCGAGTCGTGACTGGGCAGCGAAGGGTGCCTATCTTCTTGGAATCCGCGCTGTAATCGCCATGAGCTTTGAACGTATTCACAGATCGAATCTTGTCGGAATGGGCGTGGTGCCGCTGCAGTTCAAGCCCGGGGAGTCAGCGGAAACACTCGGTCTCGATGGCTCTGAAACGTTCACGATCAAGCTGCACGACGAAGTCACACCGAAGCAGGACATTCAGGTGATTGCCCGGAAAGATGACGGTTCAACCGTGGAGTTTATTACAACACTGCGCATCGATAGTCCGGTTGAACTCGACTACGTGAGAAATGGCGGCATTCTGCAGACAGTGCTCCGTCGGTTTTTACTGGAGAGTAAAAAGAACTGACAGAAGCATTCTCAACTGAGAATATCGTCCCATGTTATGCCCGCGCCGCTTTCAACGGCGCGGGTTATTTTTTTCCCAATAAGGGTCTTGAACATTCGCGGGTGAATACCCGGCGTAAGGACCTTTTCCGTTCTCAAAACCGCCATTGTGTCCCCGCCGAGAACATCGCCTGGTATCAGATCTTTCGTCGCGTGTATGCTTCGATTCGTTCGACCGTAGTTTTCGTGCTCGCTGTCTGCGAGTCGTATCACGGAGCTTCCGAGTATCGCCTCCACCCGCTGCGATCCGAGGCGTTCGGTAACGGCTTGATGTCGGTCCGTCTCGGTTGAAAGGGAACGAATTTCGCCGATCATGTGCCTGAACTGCGCTGGTTCAAGCGCGACAGGATCATCAAGACCGTCGCCTTCCCGGGAAAGTGTGACATGTTTTTCGAGCATGACAGCGCCCTGCGACCAGGCGACCAGGGGAACTGCGAGGGGATCAAGACTGTGGTCGCTGACTCCCCAGCAGCGTCCCGTCGCTCGCGACCGTGTCTCGAGCGAACGAAGACTATAGTCCGTCTCGGGTGCGGGATAGGCCGTGACACAGTGGAGAAATCGAACATCAATCCCGGCCAGGTATCGGTTCGCTTCGTCGATGTCCGCAAGCGTGTTGACTCCTGTACTTGCGATAACGGGGACTCCGGCATCGGAGACGGCAGCGAGCAGCGGAATGTGCGAAAGCTCGGGTGATGCTATCTTGATACGAGCTACGCCCATCGCGACCAGGTACTCAAGGCTCGTCAAACCGAACGGAGTACAGAGGAAACTCATACCGCGGGCTTCAGTTTCTGTTTTAAGTTGATGGTAGAACTCGGGAGGTCTCTCGAGCGAGAGAAATCTATCGTAGAGGTGCGTCGGGCCGCCCGGAAGCGGGACAAGGCCAGCCTTTGGGTGAATGATTTCCTCTGCGATCACCCACTGGAATTTCGCGCATTCGAAACCTGCGTCTGCGACTGCGTCAAGGATTCTGCATGCAACAGAAATGTTTCCGTTATGACCGGTTCCAATTTCCGCAACGAGCTCCATGAACTACGTCCGCGCTGGGATCACGTCAAAACCGCAGTACGGCACCAGCGTCTCCGGGATTCGTACGCTGCCGTCCCGTTGCTGGCCGTTCTCGAGTATGCACACGAGGGCTCGGCTGACGGCAATCGCGGTTCCGTTCAGCATATGTACGTGCTGGGGCTTCCCGTTGGCATCGCGATATCGTGTTCCCAGTCGGCGTGCCTGATAGTCGGTGCAGTTCGACGTTGAGGTGATTTCGCCATATTCTCCGGATTCACCACGGCCTGGCATCCATGCCTCGATATCGTATTTGCGATACGCGGGGCCACCGAGATCACCTGTGCAGGTATCCACAACGCGATACGCGAGACCAAGGCCCTGTGCGATCTCCTCTTCGATTGTCAGAAGCTGCTCAAGCATCGCCTCGCTCTGATCTGGTGCCGTATACACGAACATTTCTACCTTGGAGAACTGATGTACGCGATACAGGCCTTTTGAAAACTGCCCTGCGGCACCGGCTTCCCGGCGGAAACAGTGAGAAAATCCGGCCAGCTTTAACGGAAGTTCGTCGTGCTTGAGAATCCTGCTTCCGACGTATCCCCCGAGGGTGATCTCCGCAGTCCCGACAAGGCAACCCTCGTTCCCTTCGAGCGTATATATGTTGCTTTCGGGGCCTCGCGGTGAAAAGCCGATACCCGACACCACCTCTTCCCGGGCAATGTCCGGCGTAATCATGGGTACAAAACCATGGCGCTTCAGGACATCCATGGCGTATCGAATCAGCGCGAGTTCAAGAAAAACCGCTTCGTTCTTCAGGTAGTAAAATTTCGTCCCACTGACCTGTGCTGCGCTGTCGAAATCAATGAGATCGAGTTCGGTTCCCAGTTCGAGATGATCTTTCACCGGAAAGTCGAACCGGGGGGGAGTGGAGACATGCTTGAGTACCTTATTGGACTCCTCCCCGTTGCCGACCGGCACGTCCGGATGAGTAAGGTTGGGAACGCTGCCCGCCTTCAGGAAAAGCTCGTCTTCGATCCGTTTTACGTGCGACTCCATTTCAGGAATCTGTTCCTTAATGCGCCGGCCTTCCTGTATGAGCGCCGCCCGGTCGTCGTCGGTCAGCTTCTGCTTCATCTGGCGCGCATTTTCGTTCCGTTGATTCCGAAGGCTTTCCAGTTCACCAAGGAGGCTGTTTCTCTGGTCGTATAGTTTGACGATTTCCGGAATGTCTACCTGAACGTTGCGTAATTCAGCGTTGCGCTGAACGAGATCCTGGTTGTCACGAACGAATTTAAGATCCAGCATAATTGGGTAGACTATAGCTGGCTACGTATCCGTTCATCAAGCAAGCGCTACTCGTTCCACCATGCATAGAAGTGGTGAATACCTCCGGACTCCGAATCAAAACGGATCTGGCTCCCTGCACGCAAGGCCGCGG
>SKKC01000304.1 GCA_007121695.1 Spirochaetales bacterium
ACATATTCGTGTTTCCAGATAACAATAATCGCTTGTCAAAACTTTACAACCTCTGATACAGTTTGGACAAACACATCCACACCAGCATAAGGAGGCATGGATGAAGAACTTCAAGTTTTTTGTAACACTCCTGACCGTTCTGCTTTTTGCAGCCGCGGCGGCATTCGCCGGGGGCGGACGGGAGGCTCCTGAGATCCTCGACGTAGACGAGGAAGGGGCAGTGTCCTCGATCGAAGGCCTGAACGTTATCGATCGCGAAGCAGGTTGGGAACTTGGCCAGCGGGGCGGAAGCATTACCCTCGCGACGACCAACGATCCCCGTACGTTTAACGACTGGGTAGCAGCAGAGACCTCGTCTACCGTTGTTACTGGACTCATGCATTCCGGCATGCTCCGACGGAACACGCACACCCTCGAGTTCGAGCCCGCAATGGCCGAAGGCTGGGTCGTATCCGACGACGAGCTGTCCGTCACCTTCACGCTTCGGCCGGGACTCCGCTTCAGCGACGGTACTCCTATTACCGCGCATGACTTCGTGTTCAGCGCAGAAATTGTGCAGAACGAGGAAGTCGGAAGTAACGCGCGTTCGTCGCAGCTTGTCGGCGGCGAAATGGCTGTCTGGGAAGCGCTCGACGATCGTCGAGTACGCGTCAGCGTCTCGGAAGTCTACGCGGGTCTCCTGACCCTCTCGGGTCTTCCTCCTGCCCCGCGCCACATTCTTGAGCCCATTATCGAGGCAGAAGGCTTCGCGCGCATGCAGAGTTTCTGGGGTATCGATGCCGATATCTCGACCCTCGTCGGCAGCGGACCGTACATGGTCGCCGAATATGTTCCCGGTCAGCGCATCGTCATGACCCGCAACCCCAACTACTGGGAGAGCGACGAAGCAGGCACGCAGCTTCCCTACCTCGACGAAGTTGTCTTCAGCGTTGTTCCGGATAACGACACTGCCCTGCAGCGTTTCCTCGCCGGCGAAATCGACATTTACGGCAGCGGCAGCTCCGCGTTCCGTGGAGAAGACTACGCCGTTCTCGTGGACCGCCAGGACGAGCTGAGCATTCGCCTGTACGAAGTCGGACCCGCAGCGTCAACACAGTTCATCGTGTTTAACCAGAACTACGACGGACCGCTCGACGAGTATCGTCTCGAATGGTTCAACAACAGGACCTTCCGCCAGGCAATGGCTCATCTTGTTGATCGTCAGACCATCATAGATAACATCGCGTTCGGGTTCGGCTTCCCGCAGTACAGCTTTGTGCCGCAGTTCAGCCCCTTCTACCTGGACCGATCTCCCGAACTGGCCTTCCCCTACGACCCCGAAGCGGCAGCAGACCTGCTCGACTCAATTGGCTTCGTGGATCAGAACGGAGACGGCTGGAGGCAGGATCCCGAAGGGAACCGCATCTCCTTTACGCTTCAGACCAACTCTGACAACAGTCAGCGCGTAGGCATCGGCGAGCTCTTCTCGCAGGAAGCGCGTGAGATCGGTATCGAGATCACCTTCCGTCCCGGCGACTTCAACGCGATCGTTGGACAGCTTGTCGGTAGCTTCGACTGGGAAGCCATCATTATTGGTCTGACCGGTAGTGTGGACCCGATCAGCGGTGCGAACGTCTACCCGAGCTCGGGTAACCTTCACATGATTCACCCGCTGCAGGAATCCCCGCTGCGCGACTGGGAACAGGAAGTCGACGACATCTGGTTCGGACGACACCCGACCCTGAACGCGAACTACACCCTCGACGAGGCAGTTCGTACCGCTGGCTATCATCGCCTGCAGGAAATCTGGATCGAAGAGGTGCCCTGGGTATTCACCTTCAATCCGGCGGTCATGGTTGCAGCAGCCGCGGATCTCGGAAACGTGAAGCCGCAGCCAATCAACGGATTCGAAGCGGTGGCAATCGTGCCTCGCATGTTCCGTCGCTGATTCACCTGATTTTTCGCTCCGGCGACGCCTTCGGGTGTCGCCGGACCGCCGTGTGCACGGTATAGTGCACACGCGGCTGCAGCGCTCTGGAGCCAGAGCGCTGCAGCCGCGTATCGAGTCCTGTCTGTCGTCCGTGTCGATATGCCGGGAACACTCCCTCAGGGTTGCGGAAGGATCTGCATGAAATCACTGAAACAATTCAACTGGCGATTTACGTTCATTATAGATGTGGCAGCGATCGTGTTCCTCGCATCCGGTGGAATGAACCTTCTGTTCGCCGTCGTTCTTACCGAGGCAGCGCTGTGGATGTTCAGGCTTCTCTGGATATCCCCGGCGATGCTATCGTACATACTGCGACGACTCGCGCAGATGGTGCCCATTGTTCTTGCAGTACTGGCGCTGGGATTCGCGCTGATACAGCTTGCGCCGGGCGACATGTTTTCACAAATGGAGCTCGATCCTGCAATCAGCCGGGACCAGCTCGAAATGTTCCGGCGGCAGTTCAGGCTTGACCAGCCGTGGTACGCGCAGTTTTTCCAGTACATCTGGAACGCGCTCCGGGGAGACTTCGGGTTTTCGCGCACCTTTCGTGTTCCGGTGTTTGCCGTAGTCGGGCAGCGTGCGACGAACACGATTCTTCTGTCGCTGACCTCGCTTGTGTTCGCGTGGGTATTGAGCATTCCCATGGGCGTGTTCGCGGCGACGAACCAGTATAACTGGAAGGACCAGTTCATTTCGGTCTTCGCATTTTTCGGACTTGCCATTCCGAACTTTTTTCTTGCGTTTCTGCTGTTGTACCTTATTTCCTCGACCGGTAACTGGCTTCCGCTTGGAGGAATGACCAGCGTCGGATTCCGTAACATGACGCCGGTTCAGCAGTTTTTCGATGTGCTCCGGCATATGATCGTGCCTGTTGTTGTTATTGGAACAAGCGTCATGGCGACGCTTACCCGGGTCATGCGTGGTGAAATGCTCAAGATCATGAACGAACAGTATGTAACGACCGCGCGAGCAAAGGGGCAGACGGAAAACAAGGTTGTATACATGCACGCCCTGAGAAACGCGATCAACCCCATGATTACCCTGCTTGGATTTCAGCTGGGAAATGTCATGAGCGGTGCCGCGCTGGTAGAAATCGTCGTCGCCTGGCCGGGTCTCGGAAGCGTTCTGCTCGAAGCAGTCCTGAGTCAGGATCTGTACCTGGTCGTCGGAAGCCTGATTTACGGTGTCGTGCTTCTTGTAATCGGTAATCTTCTCGCCGATATTGCACTTGCCCTGGTTGACCCGCGAGTGAGGATAAGCTGATGTCTGATAAAGAACAGTTGGAACCAATGGAGCCCGTCGTCGAAGAAATCCTCGAGCAGTACGACACGCAGGGCGAGGAGCACGGCGAGTCGATCTGGACCATCTACGTGCGGCGCTTTCGAAAACATACGCTCGGTCGCGTAGGTCTTGGGATACTGCTATTCCTGTACTTCATCGTACTATTTGCCGATTTCCTCGCGCCCTACGACATGACCTACGGCGACAGCCGCAAGCCCTTTCACGCGCCAAGTCAGATTACCTGGTTTTACACGAACCCGGATGGCACACGCGAGTTTCGACCCTTCGTCTGGGAGTTCATTCAGACCGATATTGCGAGGCGAACATACCGGGTCGTCCCTCAGCACACCATGCGAGCGATTATTGTACCGCTCCAACCCGGAATGCGGACGCACCGTTTTGTCGCGGTCGCGTCGAACCGCGCCGAGCGCGAGGCGACGCTGCTTGAAGGGGTGCAGCGGCAGCTTCGCATTCCTGACGGAGACGAACGTCTGGTCCGACTACAGCAGGCCATTCGTGACGTTGAAAACGGTGACCGTGTAGACCATGTTGAAGAGTTCGTTCTAGAGACGGTCACCATCGACGGCGTCGAGCGCGATCGCGTTATTCACATTGCTCGTGGTAACAAGAACTTTGTTCGGTTTTTCGAAGAAGGAATACCGTATCGTTTTCTTGGCATGTTCGAGACACGAAGGCATTTCGTTACCTCCCGTACGGGAGGTTTCTTCCCCTTCGGGGCAGACCGGAACGGCCGTGATCTGTTGTCCAGGCTTATTCATGGCTCGCGAGTTTCAATGACAGTCGGTCTTATCGGAGCCGCTATTACGTTCACGCTCGGGCTTACCTTCGGCGGCATTGCCGGGTACGCTGGCGGTAAGGTCGACAACCTGATCATGCGCCTGTGCGAGATAATCATC
>SKKC01000295.1 GCA_007121695.1 Spirochaetales bacterium
CTCACCAGTTCGCGGTCAGACAGGGCGTGTGCGCCGGCGGTCGCAATCCGTTCCCGCGGTCTGTCCGCAGGCGGCATATCTTTTATGTACATCATGCCCTTCTGTACGGGCAAAAGATGCCGGTTGATTGGGCGGGCTCTGGTGTTTCTGTCGTGCGTTCGGCGGGTGTGCCGGGATTTCTCCCATCACGTGTATCTCCTCTACCTTTCACGCACATCTGATGCTATAATCACACCATATGCGCGTGTTCCGTTTCCGGTCTATTCGCACCCGGCTCAGCTTCTTTCTGATTCTTCTGGTTCTCGTGCCGGTGTTTGGTGTGTTCACCGTATACACACGGCAGGCGGCTCGGGTGATCGAGGCCCGGCTTATCGAAAGCCGGCAGGGGGTGCTGAACCAGACAGTACTGAATCTGAACCGTATCATCGGGACGCTGGCGACGTCGGTAAACTACTTCAGCGCGAGCCCGCAACTGCAGCGCTACATTCTGAGCTTGCAGGATGGGGACCGGGTAGAACAGTTTCTCGCTTCGCAGGCGCTCAGTAACACCATGCAGCTGGTCAGCAGCACCGCGTTTCAGCACGAAATGCTCGTATTTTTCATGAGCGACGAGGCTGTTGTCTCGAATCTCACTGATATTCACCGCAACGCTCCACGCCTCAGAGCGAGCGAGTGGTATGGACGTGCGCTGGCGAATCCACTGCAGTTTCAGTGGACCATCGAGAGCTTGCCGCTCTATACCGAGCGTGGGCTTCGAAATACGGAACTGCTTACACTCGCGCGCGCATTTGTAAGTCACGACGCGTCGCGGGTGGTCGGCGTGTCGGCGGTCAGCATTCTGACGCAGGACATTCTCGATATACTCGATCCTCGAATGGTAATCGTCGACGACCGTGGCAACCGACTCATGGATGAACCTCCCGGTCCGACAGCTGTTGTCCTTCGCGAGCGTCTGGAAAATTTCTGGACGCTCGAGTACGCGCTCTCAGAGGATGAGCTGTTCGGTGATCTGCTGGCGTTGCAGTTGCAGGCGGGTGTGTTCCTCTTTCTGCTGCTTGCGTTTCTCGTCGGAATAATCCTGCTCTACGTCTACTCGAGCACCCAGTCCCTGATACAACTTCGCGAGCGCGCAGGGCTTGTAGAGCAGGGCGATCTGAGCGTTCGAATGCCACGCCTTCCCGACGACGAGATTGGCCAGTTGGCTCATCAGTTTAATGGAATGCTTGACCGGATCGAAACGCTGATACACGAACTCAAGGAAGAGCATCGTCTGGTGGAAGAGGCACGCTTCGCCCAGTTGAAGGCCCAGGTTCGCCCTCACTTTCTTCTGAACAGTCTGAATACGGTGCAGTGGGCGGCGCGCATGTCAGGGGCTGACAACGTGTCGCAGATGGTTTCCGCGCTTTCAAAGATTCTCGAACGAGCCCTGTACGAGAAGGCTCCCTTTGTACGTCTGAGCTCGGAGCTGGAAACAGTGAAGCAGTTTCTGGTGCTGGAGCAGCTGCGAACGGGCGACCAGTGGACCGTGAGCATAGATACCGATTCGCTTGACGTCGATCCGGTCTGTCCCACATTCTGCCTGGAGCCTCTGATCGAAAACGCAATAAAACACGGGCTTCCGACGCCTGACGGTTCTGTTATGGAGATTAACGTTCGCTGCCACAGAGACGAAGACCGTCTGATTCTGGAGGTGGAAGACTCAGGCAAAGGGTTCTGCGATGTACCTGGGCTTCCGGATTCCCGGCCTGCCGGGAGGCCCGAGCCCGGTGTCGGGGGGATCGGGCTTGCAAACATACAGCAGCGAATACAGCAGGCCTGGGGCGGCGATTACGGGCTGCGTCTGTATCACAGGGAGCCCCACGGTACCCGTGCAGTCATTACCATGCCATTTCTGAACGACCTGCCATGAATATTATCATTATAGATGATGAACTTCTCGTACGAACCGGTGTACAGGGGCTGATCGACTGGGAGTCTCACGGGTACCAGCTCGTTGGCGAGGCACGGACCGGTATCGAAGCGATGGACCTTATTCGTCGTGTTGCGCCCGTCATCGTTATTTCCGACATAATGATGCCGGGTCTCACGGGTCTTGAACTGCTCGAGTGTGTCCGGGAAGAAGAGCTTGAGGCCGAGTTTATCTTTCTGACCAGCCACCGCGACTTCCAGTACGCGAAACGGGCGCTTGAGCTTGAGGCGCTTGAGTACCTGCTTAAGCAGGATCTGAGTCCCGAAACACTGCTCTCGGGTGTCGAGCGGGCGCGGCACAAGTTGAGCGGACGCACTCCACCGGGTCGTAGACCGGAAACTGCCTCTGCGACTCATTCCCACGTTCTTGCGCTTCACGTTCACTGGATTTCCCGGGTGTTGCGGGACCGCCAGGCTTTTCCCCATACCCAGCTAACCGGGGTCATTCGTCAGACGGTGAGTCCCGAGCGGTCATTGAGTGTTCTGCACCGCGAGGTTCCGGTGATCCTCTACATGCTGTCCGGTAATGCGGATATCGATGTAGATACGGGCACGAAACTGCTCGAGCGAATCGTACACCAGGTCCGACTGACCATGAATCTTGACCTGAGAGGAAACCTGTACCCGTTTCAGCCGGCTCCTGTGGATCGGTGGCTTCGGTTGCTCGACGAGAGCATCACAAACGGTCCCGTCTGGGTTCAGCAGGAAGTCGCGAACCATACCCCGGGTTCGGATTCCATACCGCTGCCGGCGCTTCCGGCGGATACCCTCGACGCGTCAGTGGCCAGGCTCGAGTCATGGTTCTCTGACCTGTGCGATGCCCGGGTATCGGCGACTGTGCTGTGCAGGTCTGCGGCAGAAGCGACAGCGATTCTGACGTCACAGACGCTCAGCCAGGGCAAACGTGCGGCACTGGAACAGGTGCGGGAGGAGGTCTCGCAGTCTGCGCTTCTGTCCCGGGTCAGGCAGGGACTGAATGCGGCGCTTGAGTTGTTTTTTCGTGACCGGTCCCAAGGAACTCGGGTCCCTTCGGATATTCAGAGCATACAGGACTACATAAAAGAACACTTTGCCGAGTCGCTTGGCCTTGAGACGATTGCGCGCCTTGCAAACAAGTCTCCGAGCTACTTTTCGACGTATTTCCATACCCATGTGGGAGCTTCGCTCGTTACCTACATTAACCGCGTACGCGTCGACCATGCCTGCGGGCTGCTTGAACAGACAGATGAACCAGTTAAGTCCGTCGGCGCTGCCTGCGGGTTTACAAATGAAAAGTATTTTTCCCGGATTTTTAAATCCGTAACCGGAATGCCGCCCGGAGAGTATCGTTCGAAAAATCGGATACCCGAAGAACCGTCTGACGAGTAATGATCGAAAAAACCGTCACCCTGTACGGAAATCCCGTGGTTTTGCGATTCAGTATCCCGGGAAATACTGATTTCACTAATCCCAAAGGAGGAAGGAATGAAGAACCGCATTCTTCTTAGTCTTATTATTTTGTTTGTCGCCCTTGGCCAGGTATGGGGCGCTGGAAGCCGGGAGCCTGCTGCGACAGCAGACGACCCGATCACGCTGCGCGTCTGGGGTGGAGTCCCCGAGGAAAATGGACCCGCAGAGCTCATTGCCAACTTCGAAGCAGCGAACCCTGACATCCGCGTCGAGTACACACGCTTTGTGAACGACGACTCAGGCAACCTGCGGCTGGACACTGCGCTCATTGCCGGGCGTCAGGTAGACGTCTACTTTACCTACAGTTCACCTCAGATTGTGCGTCGTGCACAGACGGGGAATGCGCTCGCATTGAACGAGCTTGCAGCAGCCGATGGTTTTGATTTCGAAGAAAACTTTGGCGACGTCAGTTTTGCCCGAATCGATGACAATGTGTATGCCATTCCGACAGCAGCAGGGTCACAGTTCTTTATGGCAAACATGGACATGCTCGAAGCTGCCGGAATAACCGAAATTCCCACGTCGTGGACGGTTGACGAGTTCATGGACGTCGCGCGCAGGCTCAGCTCCGGTACCGGTCAGGACCGTGTGTATGGCGTCATGTTCCCGAACTGGCCACAAATGTGGTTGCTTGGTGCCAACGTCGCGCTTGGGCCGAATGCGTGGTTGAATGACGATCAGACGGAAGCAAACTTCGATCACCCTCTGTTCGCGGAGTGGATCGAAACCCGACGGGCCA
>SKKC01000087.1 GCA_007121695.1 Spirochaetales bacterium
ATATTCGCGACGTAGGGCACGAGAGCGAATCCCTCTCGGTTATTTACGTGGTCGACGCCCGGGGCGTTCTGGTCGACGGACTGTCCCTGCAGCGCTTTATTCTCTCCCCTCCCGAAACCCCGATACGAGCCGTCATGGACGAGTCGTTTCTCTGCCTCGAGGCGACCGCCGACCGGGAAGAAGCTGTTCGGCTTATGCAGCGATATCACCGGCTGATGCTCCCCGTTGTCGATACGCGGGGTGTTCTGATCGGGGTTGTGACGGTCGACGACATAATGGACGTCTCCGAAGAGGAAACGACCGAGGACTTTCACCTGCAGGCCGCTGTGACGCCGCTGCGAACTTCGTACCGGGACGCCGGCATTTTCGAGCTTTTCCGCTCCCGCATCGGGTGGCTCGGCATGCTCGTCGTCGTGAACCTCGTGTCGTCGGGTGTTATTGCCGCCTACGAAGCCACGCTCGAGACTGTGGTCGTGCTCGCGTTCTTTATTCCGCTCATTATCGATACGGGAGGAAACGCCGGAAGTCAGAGCGCTACGCTTATGATCCGTGCCATAAGTACCGGGGAAATAAAGGTCGAACAGTGGTTTCGTGTCTTCGCAAAGGAGTTGCTTATCGGGCTGTTTATCGGGCTCGCGCTGGGCGTCCTTGGATTTGGCCTCGGCTTCTGGCGCGGAGGGGCCGACGTCGGACTGGTCGTTTTTCTTACGCTGACGTCGATTCTGGTAATTACCAACCTTATCGGTATGTCGCTCCCCTTCGTCCTGAATCTCGTCAAGGCTGATCCCGCGGTGGCCAGCGGACCGCTGATCACCAGCGTCGCCGACGCGGTAGGACTTCTGATCTATTTCGGTTTCGCAACCTGGATACTTCTGTAAGTCAGCGATTTCTGTGTCGGGCCGCGAGCTCGGAAATTTCTTCCTGCGTGAACTCGTACGCTGAGTTGCAGTTATGACAGACGGTGCTCACGGGAAACGGCCCGTGTGCCTCGAGATCCTGCAGTTCTGCGTCTGACATTGCGGCAATGAAGCGGGCAAAGCGCTCTTTCGAGCAATGGCAGAAAAACGAGGCTTCGCGGGTGCCAACGATGTCCGGGTGCAGCGACGCGAACTCACGGTGAACCAGGTCGGTTCCCGTGTGCTTCTCGGAGAACAGCCGACCCAGACTCGGTAACCGTTCGACGAGTTGTTGCGCCTCTTCTTTCTCTTCGTCGCGGGCTCCCGGAATCGCCTGCACGAACAGCCCGCCAGCGCCCCGTATGCGTCCATCACCATCGAACTGTACGCTCAGGTTAAAGGCTGTCGGCGTCTGTTCCGACTGCACGTAGTAGTTTGCAAGATCCCGGGCGATTGACCCGAACTCGACGAGGACCTGCCCGGTAAAGGGCTGCTTCTGTCGTTCAAGATGACGCGTGAGCGAGAGAATGCCTGCTCCTATGAATGGCCCGGTATCGAAACTCTCCAGTTCTTCCTCTATCGGAATATGCGTATTCTTCAGATATCCGCGGACTTCGCCGCGTGCGGTCGCTTCTACATTGAGTCCGCCAATGGGGCCGGAGCAGTCGATAGACAGTACGACCCGCCCGTGTTCCTTCAACTGCGAGCCGACGAGCGCGGTCGCCAGGTAGGCCTGGCCGAGAATCAGACTCTCCATGATACCGAGACGATGGTTCCGGCGCATGGCATTCAGCATTCCGGTGCCGTGTATTATTGCACCGCGCAGATTTCCACCGGACAGGAGGAATACATCGATGCCGTCGGACGCGAGTGACTCAAGGTGTTCGGCCTGCTCGCTGTCGTGTTCGGGTTCCACATGCATAGTACCCGATACGCTGTTCGACTCGCGCGGCAATGTCAAGCTGATTTACTGGCCGCGCGCATATTTCCTGTAGTACTGTATATACATACCGAAAATATTCGGAAATAACGCGACTGAAGAGGTACTTCATGGCTGAAAGGGTACAACTGCAGACCGCTACGCTAGGTGGCGGGTGTTTCTGGTGCATAGAAGCGGTGTATCGCCGCATTTCGGGCGTACAGTCAGCGAAGTCGGGATACGCCGGGGGAACTGTGCCGAATCCGAGTTATGAGGCTGTCTGTACCGGGCAGACCGGGCACGCGGAAGTCGTACAGGTCACCTTCGATCCTTCCGAGATATCGTACGACAGTATTCTCGAGGTGTTTTTCCAGGCACACGACCCGACAACGCTGAACAGGCAGGGAGCAGATGTCGGGCCCCAGTACCGCTCTGTCATTTTCTGTCATTCCGACGAGCAGAAACGTATAGCGGAACGAACTGTCATGGCTGTGCAGGAGGCTCTCGGGAAACCTGTGGTAACGAAAATCGAGCCTGAAACGACGTTCTATCCGGCAGAGCAGTATCACGATCAGTATTTCGACCGGAATCCGAGTGCGGGTTACTGTCGGGTGGTGATACATCCGAAACTGAAGAAACTGGGCATGATCTGAACGGCTGAGCTCGGGCGGAAAGAAACCTAAAGCGTTATACTGTGGCAGTTTGACACGTCATATTTGCTATGATAGTGTTTTGCTCACAAGAGGGGAAAAAAGACCGATACTCCTGAAAGGGGACATCGGGGAAGTATGCGCGTATGGTTTTGTTCAGTGACACGTCTCCTCTGGCGCGGTCTGTTGAGGTTACAGCTTGAAAAGAAAGCAGAGCGATACTGATACGAACAGTAGCATCGCACGAGCGTATCTGGCCCTCGCGCGCCTCTGGCATGGCACACGCCGGGTAATCACCGCGATTCCCCGCTCGCTTCGCTCACTCGTCCGCCAGTCCTACACCGTCATGGTGGTACCTCACAACACCGCATCGCCACTCAATTTCACCATCAATTTTGCCGGATTTCTGTTTATCGCAGCTATGACCATTCTTGTCGCCGTGTCATCGGTCTGGATGATCAGCGAGAGCCTGGAACGCCTTGAAACCCTGTCTGCGCAGGAAACACAGCTCCACCAGGTGCAGGCCAGTGTCGACAGCCTGCGAGACGAACTGCACGGGCTTCTGCGTAGCGCGCGTACCTTCGATTCTGTTCTGGCATCTGCCTTCAGCGGGGTGCCCGGCAGCGGCGTGTCAGCCGACGATACCGACGTCGCGCTTCTCTCATCCGTGGAACCGACCGGGACGCTCGCGTCGGACATAGAGATCCTCAGCCGGCTTTCTTCCGTACTTTCGAGTGCCGGAGAGCCCGTGGCGCAGGCGGCTCTGGCTGTCGCGAACAAGCGGGAGTTTCTCCAGGATATCCCGACTCACTGGCCTGTCGCTGGCGGTCTGGGTATCGTTACGCATGAATGGGGACCGAACATACATCCATTCTTCGGCCGCTGGTACTGGCATACGGGTTTCGACATTGCGGATCCCCGACCGGGACTCGCGCTGGTCGCGACTGCAAACGGCACGGTTGTCGAAACAGGCTGGCAGGAGTTCGGGTTTGGCAACTTCGTGGTGCTCGAACACCGGTTTGGTATCCGTACGGTATACGCGCACATGGCTCGTATTGACGTCAGGGTTGGAGACACCGTTCGCCAGGGCGAACGCCTCGGTATCCTCGGCAGCACCGGAATGAGCACGGGTCCTCACGTTCATCTGGAGGTCATCGTTGGAGACCAGAACGTAGACCCTGCCGGATTTCTCACTATCACGAATCAGTTCGGACGCCGGACCACACGAGTACGACGATAAACGTCGTTTTACATTCTCCACACGGCTCAGTATATTCTCGTAGAACGAACATCCAGGAAGGCCTTGTATGAGCACTCCCAGCACGACGTCTCCACTCCGTTTGCGCTTTCAGGCCTGGGGTGTCGTGTGTTCTCATATATTTCTTGGTGTACCGTGGGCAATCCACATCGCGGCAGTCGAAGGCTATTCGGCCATGTGGTTCTGGATTCTCGGATTTCTTTCCGCAGTTGGAGTGTCGGGAACAGTGCTTCTGCGATCGCTTCACGAAAATGGCGTGGTGTCGGCCGACGGAGTCACCGTTCGCGAGGTTCGACCGGATCTCGGTATCGCAAACACACTGACAATGTTAAGGTCGTACGCGGTCTCTGCACTGTTCGCGATTGCCCTGATACCGGTACGCGACCCGCTGTTGTTGTGGGCTCCTATCGTGCTGTACACCGCGAGTATCA
>SKKC01000273.1 GCA_007121695.1 Spirochaetales bacterium
ACGGTAGACCTGAGTGACTGAAGCAAACTCGTTGAGTTTCTCAGCCGTGCTGAGATCCTTCTGGAGAACCGATTGCTCGGCGTACTCGAGCCCCTCGACGATATATGCTTCGGTAATTGCCTCGACAATCTCGTCTTTCGAGCGAAAATGGTGGTAGAAACCGCCCTTGGAAACGCCGACTGCGTCGATAATCGCCTGAATCGTGGTCTTCTCGTACCCCTGCTCGGCGAATAGCCGTACCGCTTCGTAGATGATCTGGTCTCGTGTGTCGAGTGAACCCATATACTTCACCTCCAATACAGACCGACCGTCGGTCGGTATTGGCACATAATAGGCCTGCATTCTCGGGCCGTCAACGGGCGTTTCGGGTGTCTGAGTGAAGTTTTTTCGTCACATGAACTCGCTCGCCGGCACGGCACCACGCTTCGCCGTGTCGTGCATATGGCCCTGCACCGGAACCTCTCCTATACTTGATCCATGGCAAAAGACCGGGCTCGCTCCGCGATCGATCCCGCAACCGAAACGCACATCTTTCAGGACCTTGGGTTCTCTTCGATCGACGACTACCAGACGTGGTGTGTGCGGAACCGCATTCAGTCGAACGTGCGTAAATCGGAGCTTCAGCGACGTCAGGAGCGCGAACTCCATCAGCGCCAGATCTCGGAGCGGGCCCTTCAGAAATCCCGGCAATCGCACAATCCGTCTCATGCGATCACGAGGATATTCCTGGGCGAACTCGATGAAGAGACAATCGCTGATGAGCCCTTACGATTCGTCGCCCAGGCGTGCAGGAAACACTCAGCGGCAGACGCGCTTCGGGACTATCTGATGCACGTTGATTCTGTCAGTAAGGTGCTTACATCTCGTGAAAGTACCATCGCAGTCCTGAACCTCTATCGATATCGGAGTGAGTGGTGTCGTGATTTCCAGGAATGGAAGCCACGCAGTCACAACGTGGAAAAACAGGTCGCGAGTCTCGCGGAACATCTGCTGTGCGAGTACCAACCGCCAGCATTCATGACCAGTGTCTGGTACCAGAAGAACCGAACCCGGCAGCGCTGGTACATCCATCTTGGAAAGGGAGGAAGCATCCGGACCGCCGAAGGAGTGCCTGCATCACTCACGAAGCGCATGGCGCACTGGTTCACTCAGGCCCCGGATCAGTACACTCCGCTCGACGCCATCCGATACGGGCAGGTGTGCGCACTCGGAGGCGACCGTCGAATCGCAGATGCACTGTTGTCGACCCGTATGGCGCAGGATTTCCGGGATGATCCGTTCTGTCTCGAACTGATCCGGTTTTTCGTGCGGAACCCCATGCTTGATACGTCCCACTATCAGCCCATTGTCGACTTTATCTGGAACCAGAAGTACCTGAACCAGGCGTTATTCGTTGAACGGGGTGTCGTGGACGAACAGGGGCCACCTCAGCCCGGACTCTCAATGCGTGGTCGAACTCCTGAGGGATTGCTGCGGCAGGTGGAGGATTGGCACTCCCGGCTTGGACGCACGGCGAAGGGAGACGTTCTTCAGTGGATACGGTCTGGAATCCCCGAGTTCGAGTGGGTTGAAGGGAAAAAGGAATCGCAGAACATGTGCGTCTGGCGCATTGTCGAACTGTTGAGTTCCCGGGAACTCGAAGACGAAGGTCGAACCCTCGGGCACTGCGTCGCCACCTACGCTTCTTCGTGCCAGCGGCGGATCTCCTCGATCTGGTCGTTACGCCGCGAAACCGCAACTGGAACTGAGTTTACGCTGACGATTGAGCTCGACGTGAAGGGAAAGGAAATCGTACAGGTCAGGGGTCTTCGCAACCGTCTGCCGGACGAAAAAGAGCGTAAGGTGTTGACGCGGTGGGCACGGGTTGCCGGTTTGACTATGGCAGCGTGGATTGGTCGGGGTTGAACTGGTTGCACCCGCTTGCGGGCTCAGTTACGCAATAGTTACATGACGTACGTGCGATCCGTAAGAACCTGGATGGGTCAGCGCACCTCGCTGATCGGAATGAAATCGTCCATGACCTCGACGGCCCATCGGTTATATACTCACTGTCATGCCACGACCGGTTGATACCCGCCACCTGGCCTTCTGGCACAACGTGTTTCAGCAGGTGCCTCCTCGGGAACTACTCCCCGATGACCGAACCGATCATTACGCCCGGGATCTGTGCGAGCTGGATGCCGTGGAGCTTACGTCCTCGACACCGGCAGAGCTGCGCGCGATCGTGACCGACGGTGCCCGCACGCACCGCACCGCGTTTTTTCTGCTCGGGAGCAGCTTGAACCCGACCTGCACGTGTTCGTCGTCCCGAGCGTCCTGCAGGCATATCGGGGCGGTCGCGTATCGGGTGCTCGAGACCTTCGCACATGGCGACTACGAATCAGGACTGGACCCGGACGACCCGCGTGTGGTCCCGGGAACCGAGCTTTCACGCGAAATCGCGCGACGGACCGCCACATCGCCTGCTCGACCTGGAGTTGGCGATGGCACTGTTTCCGCGCTCTCGGGCAGTGGTGGCTACGACCCGCTCCCTGACCCGGGGATCATTGTCGAAACCGACGGATCGCTCAGCAGCCGGTCCGGAAAGGTGTCTCCAAGCGAGCGGGAGAAAGTCTACAGACCAGTCCTCGAAGTTATTCGCGTACCCGACGACTTCGATCGAAACATTCCCGGGGAGTCGCGACTCTATCTGCGCGCGGCGCTGGTATACCTCAAGAAAGACGGCAGCCAGGGCGCGCTGCAGGCCTACTCGAGCGGAAAACCTCGACTACAGGCTCCTGGGCTGTCCGAGCATCTCTATCGCTTCATTGCCTCACAGGAACGCAGGATGACCCCGGCGGTGGCTTCGCTCGCGTCGGAACTCGAACGTATGCACGAGGGTGCGTCGCTAGATCTGTACTTCGAGCACGAACCCGGAACTGATCCGGTTCCCGCCCGTCCGGTAGCTATGGAACAGATGGTCCTCGACTGGGTACCCGTCGGGCACAACGGAGTGGGCCCGCTCCTTAGCCCGCGGCTGAGCGTAGAAACAGAGATACCCGATGGGACCGGAGGCACACGACCAGTCATTATTACTGCTGAACACGGGAAATCAGCGGACTCCGACAACCGGCTTCTTCTTATACCGGTGCCTGACGAGGGCCTTCTTCTGTTCCGTTTCGATACACCGCCAGTCATCTTCTCGCTCCTGCGGCTTTTGCGAGATTCTCCCCGCGTTGACCTCGACGGCGCAGCGGAACTCGCCGATACCTGCCGTCGCCGTCTCGGTACCGTGCTTCGGGTCGAAGATCCGCCCGAAGAGCTCACCGTGCTTACCGTGGTTCCTCAACCGGTGCTCCGCATCGAGTCGGTATACGGGTACTTTTCTATCGCGCAGCTTCTGTTCCGATACGGTGATCAGGAAACCCGATTCGGCGGTCCGGCAATCGCTTTCAGCGAGATATCCGTCACAACGACGCCGTCGGAACCACCCGCCGTTTACCGTCGTCTTCCTGACATCGAAGCACACTATCTCGCCGCGGCGGAGGGAATTATCGGTGACGCGCTCGAAGAGTGCGCGGGATCGCGGACAGCCGTATTCGACGGAGGGTATGACTGCTCTGCAGGAGCACTCGTACGCGCCTGCGCGGCCGCCGCGTTCGAGGCGGGGTTCGAGCTTCGTTTGCAGGACGAGCCGGTTCGAATCGCCAGTTCCACCCCATCGTACCGGGTTCAGGCGTCCGGGGAAGGATGGTTCGATGCCGAACTCGGCGTTCGCGTTGGCGACGAGTTTATCCCCATCGAAAACCCGCAACATCGCGGAGGGATACTGCGCGCCCGCGGGAAGCTTTACGTGTTTACCGGTGCCGATGACCTTGAACGTTATTTCGCCGGCGCGAATCGTATGCGTGTTGCAGCGGGGGATCTTGCGACGCTCGCCTTCATTGAAGAGAACGCAGACGACCCCGGGCACGAGGCCTTTGCGACCCTTCGAACGCTCCGCGAGCGAATCGCTGCCTTCGAACGCCTCGATCCGATAGACGCCCCGGCGGGTCTGCAGTGCACGCTCCGTCCCTACCAGCTTCATGGATTAAGCTGGCTCTGGTTTCTGCACGAGTACGCGCTCGGCGGCTGCCTTGCCGACGACATGGGACTGGGAAAGACGCTGC
>SKKC01000094.1 GCA_007121695.1 Spirochaetales bacterium
AAGAGGCACGATTCTTTACCGAACAGCTGCAGGAAGAGGGAGAGGCGATTCAACGTTCACTCATTGAAGACGTACAAAACATCGCCCGCGACAACGACCGGTATATGGGACGCGCGGCATCTGCGTTCGAGCGGGCCTTCTATACCATAACTCTACTCGACATTCCCCGACAGATTGCACCGACTACGCCGGAAGATCTGGTATTCGCGCGGGACAACTTTTCGCTTGCCGAGGCGCCGGAAGAGCACGGACTGTTCCGGCCGGCGACAGTGCAGCCGGTTATTCGACCAATTGGTTCGCGTGCGGCCGGGGCCGGGTTCACGAATGTCGTGGTCGACCCGGACGGCGTTCGTCGCAGGATCAATATTCTTGCCGATTACGAAGGTGGCCTGCTCGGGCAGCTCGCATTCGTACCCTTGTGGGACCTGCTGGGCCGCCCCGAGATAGAGGTCGAGGGGCGGCGGATTACGCTCCGGAATGCAGACATGCCCGGGGAAGAGACTCCGCGTGACCTGGTAATTCCCCTGTCGACCGACCACCGAATGATTATGAACTGGCCGCAGAAAACCTTTCAGGAGTCGTTCCGGCAGGAAAGCTACGGACAGCTGATCGAGTACGAGGGGCTGCTCGAGGATCTGAATAACAATCTCCTGCTTATGGAGCAAAGCGGGTACGGTCAGTTTTTCGATGATGTGTTTCCGACTCGGTTTTATAACGACGCGGAGTCTGTCAAGCGTCGCTACATGATAGAGGAAGACGACAGCGCACGATTCGAAGACTATTCAGCGCTGCGGGAAGAGTATCTTATCGTGACGAACATGCTGCTTGGCGGAGATACCGAGGCCAGTATTCTGGACTGGGTGGAACAGGCTCGCAACACGACCGATGATCCTGATCAACGGGCCGAGCTCGACCTTATCGCCGAAGACGCCCGGTCGCTGTTTGCCGATACGAGAGAGTTGTTCGAAGAGACGCTGTCGCGGCGGGAACGGCTTTCGGAGTTTTTCGACGACGCGTTCATTATTATCGGGCAGACCGGCGTCGGTACGGTCGATATCGGGGTAAACCCCTTCGAGGGACAGTATTTTAACGTCGGTACGCACGCGGTTGTACCGAATACGATTCTTCAGGAGGATTTCCTGGTCGAAGAACCACGCTGGGTGTCGATTGTCCTTGCGGCAATTCTGGGCCTGGGAGTTGGACTGGGTACTCTGAAGCTCGATACGAAGCGGAGCATTCTCTTTGGTGTGGTGTCGCTGGTCCTCGTCGCCGGGGGTGGCGCCGGCTACTTCGTACTGACGAGCCGCTACCTGCCGCTTGTCACGCCGCTTGGCGCAGTGCTTGTCGCCTTTGTCGCATCGAGTGCCATTTCGAGTATCCGCAACTCCGCCGAACGGGCCTTCCTGCGCAACGCGTTCAGCCGCTATCTGTCGGCTGACGTTATCGGGCAGATTATCGAAGACCCCTCGCGTCTGAATCTCGGTGGAGAGAAGCGGTTCATGACCGCGATGTTCACGGACGTACAGGGGTTCTCCACTATTTCCGAGCAACTTGACCCGACCGATCTGGTTAAACTGCTGAATGCCTACCTGTCGGCAATGAGCGATATTGTTCTTGACGTACGAGGCACGATCGACAAATACGAAGGTGACGCGATTATCGCGTTCTTCGGTGCGCCAATTGAGGACCCGGAACACGCGATTCACGCGTGCGAGTCGGCGGTTAAAATGAAGCGCATGGAAGCCGAGCTGAACGAACGATTCCTCGCCGACAAGATGTCGCCGACCCCGCTCGCCACACGCATTGGTATTAACACTGGTGACATGGTTGTAGGCAACATGGGGACGGAGCGCAAGATGGACTACACCATTATGGGACACTCGGTGAACCTTGCAGCGCGTCTGGAGGGGGTAAACAAGCAGTACGGGTCTTTTATCCTTGTAAGCGAAACTACGCACGATCTTGCAGGAGATCAGTTCCTGTTCCGGCCCTTCGACCCGGTTCGGGTTGTGGGGGTTACCGAGCCGGTGCAGCTGTACGAACTGCTCGACGAGCGAAGCGCGGCCTCGCCGGAGCTGATTCAGCGGGTCGAGGCCTTCGAAGACGCGCTGAGGCTGTTTCGGGGACGGAAATTCAGCGAGGCCAAAGCCCGGTTCACCGATCTGACGAAACAGTTTCCCGGGGACGGCCCTTCGAAGACCTACCTGAAGCGCTGCGTAACGTATGTTGAAACACCGCCACCGGAGAACTGGGACGGGGTGTATAATCTGACTCAGAAGTAGCTCCTATCGACACGATACTAAACGTCCGTTTTTACCGTAATTTATTGCGCAACTCTTTTTTTTAGATTATATTTATCGTTAATTAGCCAAGGCTCACGACGCTGATCGTGAGAAAAACCTATCGAGGGAGGGTATGTTATGCGAAATATACCGGGTAATTTCGAAAAACTCGACGATTCGGAGCTTTATGAAGTCGAGGGGGGATTTAATAGTGCACTAAGAGCTCGCCGACGCTGGGAACAGCAGCAAAGATGGAATTCAATCGTTCGGCCCGTACCGAACGCGAATACACTAAAGGTTAGCCGTGTTAGAGGGAACGTGCGGAGAGTAGGAGATAGGCAGAGTGATTTCCAACTCCGGTCACCGACACCCGTCACGAGTAGTCGAGGATAGTCCCGAACCACATTGCCTATACCAGCAGAAGAGCAGCTTCAGTAGATAAGCCGACCCGTTTACGGTCGGCTTATCGTGATCTCCACTGAAAAACCGTCCGTTTTTCTCCCGATATGTGACTTTGAATAGTAAAATGCATGTGCAGCGCGCAAGACGAACCAAGGAATGGTTCTGACTACGCTCGGAGGCCTTCGACTGCTTCGTTCGTCTGCTCGAGGGAAGGGGTTTCATCAACCTGAATCATATGGGCCTCCTGCTGCAGGCTTCGGATCAGCCGGTAGCCGAGTCCGACCGCCAGCACGGAGGTTAGGAGGTCTGCGACGCCTTGGCTTGCGAGAATGCCGGGGAGGCCAAAGATGCTCGACAGGATGAACACAGTTGGCACCAGGAAGAGAAATTGGCGACCGACACCGAGCATCATAGCCGGCAGAGGTTTCCCGAGGGCCTGAAAGCTGATAAGCGCGATCACCTGGAAACCGAAGAGGGGAAACACGCTATAGACCATTCTGAGCCCCCGAGCACCGTTGCGAATCACCTCGGGGTCAGAGGTAAACCAGGAGAGTATCTGCGGTGCGAATGTAAGGGCTGTGAGGGTCAGAGCTCCTGCGTAGATCGCGGTCCAGACGATGCTAAGCTTCATAGTACCGAATAGCCGGGGGAAATTCTTCGCTCCGTAATTATACCCCGCCATAGGCTGATAGCCCTGGCCAAAGCCGTAGATCGGCATCATCCCAAAGATCAAGAGCCGAAATAGGATGCCCACCGAGGCCACTGCACTGTCACCAAACGGTGCTGCACTCACGTTCAGAAGCGCGATCGCGAAGCTGCCGAGCGCCTGTCGGAGGAACATCGGCGAGCCGATAGCAAGAATCTGGCGAAATATCGGCGGGTGGGGACGGAAGATACCTGAAGACAGGCTTTTCAGGGTCAGCCGCACATAGGAGAATCGGAACAGGAAATACCCGCCGAGCATGGAGAATGCCACGGCCTGGCTTATAGCGGTTGCGATTGCCGCGCCGCGTATTCCCAGACCGAGACCGAATATCAGTATGGGATCGAGAATAATGTTCAGCACGGCACCGGTTATCATGCTCGCCATGCTCCATTTCGCGTTGCCTTCGGCCCGCACAAGGTTGTTGAAGAACATTTTCAGCATGGGAAACAGACTGAAGGTAATGAGCACCTGTCCATACTCAACGGCGACCGGAACGACAGCCTCCGACGCACCGAACGCTCGCATGACCGGTTCAATAAGCATGCGTCCGACAATCGTAAAGGCAAGTCCGAGTCCTATGACCCCAAAAAGGCCAACCATGATCGCGCGTTCTGCCTGATCCTTCCTGCCGGCGCCAAGCGCACGGCTGACAAAACTCGACGTTCCGATGCCAAAACTCACGCCAACAGCGGCCACCAGGGCGAAAATGGGGAACGCGACGGCGATCGCAGCTATTGCGGTAGTGCCGA
>SKKC01000128.1 GCA_007121695.1 Spirochaetales bacterium
CGAGAGCAGCTCGGCTCGCACGACCTGTCTCTGGATGCCGTACAGCACGCCTACTTTGACCTCGAATCGACGGCCAGAAACCGGCTCGGAACCGTCCGGGCACCATCAGTAACAGCGCGACAGTTTACAGACGAGCTTGCAACCCACGGTGTCCCCCGAAAGGCCCTGGAAACGCTTGTCACGCTATTCGAGCACAGCCGTTACGGAACCGCACCCGTATCAACACGTGCTGTTCACTCCGCCCGAAACGCCCTCTCGACAATCGTTGATGCGCTCGACAGTCGGGGAGACGCTTCATGAAACGGTCACGAACCCGAGTCGCCATCGCATCCGCTCTGACTGCGTCCGCGGTGCTGCTCGTTACCCTGGGGCCTGCGCGTCCCGTGTTCGTGTCCGCGGCAGCAACTGTGTACGCTGCGGCCGTCTACCTGAGGTACCTGTTCCGTTCGGTTCCGGGTGTGTTCTGGTGGACGATTGCGAGCGTAGCCGTGTCGATTCTGCTTGCACGGAAAGCCGTGCGGGGCCTCCGGGTGACGACCGACGTGGCTGTACTGTACCGCGTGCGACAGACCCTGCAGCGTGGTCGTCGCCGGCCCGGTACATATGCAGGAAACCGGGTGCAACAGCTTCGACGCCTGTTCCTCGACATCGACGAACACGTGACGGCGAGAGCCGCTATTGAGCGGGAGCTGGTGGATCTGACCTCCCGGCGGGTGACCGGTCGGCCGTGGACCCGCACCGCTGCAGCAGGTATCGCCGAAGCTCCCGCGCTCGCGGATCGCCCGGAACTGCAGACTCTGGTACGTCGCGGACCGGATTACGGCTCACCAGGAAGACGAAGGCGCCGCAGCACACATGGAAGGTCTGCATCGGACACGTTCGAGCGTGCGATCACGGAACTTGAAACACTCTCTACTCACGAGGACACCACATGAATACCCCGCAGGGTGAACACGTCAGCGCACTGACCGATGCGCTCATTACCGAGGTCAGGTCGGTTGTCGTTGGAAAGGATGCCGTCATACAGGATGTTATCGCAGCGTTTCTCGCGCGAGGGCACGTCCTGTTCGAGGACGTACCCGGGCTCGGAAAGACACTTATCGCGCAGAGCATCGCGTCCTGCCTCGGGCTTACGTATCGTCGACTCCAGTGCACTCCGGATCTGCTTCCGGGAGACATTACTGGCGGCTACATGCTGAACCCCGAAACCGGGACATTCGAACTGCGACATGGACCTGTGTTCACGAATGTACTGCTCGCAGATGAAATTAACCGGGCGTCACCCAAGACACAAAGCGCGCTTTTACAGGCGATGCAGGAGGGCGAAGTCAGCATTGAGGGAACGACCTTTCCGCTCCCACGTCCCTTTTTCGTCATGGCTACCCAGAATCCCGTAGAGTACGAAGGGACATTTCCTCTTCCAGAGGCGCAACTCGACCGGTTCATACTGAAAACGAGCGTGGGATATCCAACACGAGAGGAGGAACAGCAGATTCTGCGGAACAGAATGAACCGAAAACAGGATCAGGCTGGCGTTGCATGCGTAACGACTCCCGAACTCCTTGATTCATCGTTCGACGAAATCGAACTGACCACCGTATCACCGGATCTCGAGCGCTATATTGTCGACATTGTTGCCTCAACACGACAGGACCGGGGTGCAGCCGTCGGGGCCAGCCCACGGGGGTCTCTGGCACTGCTGAAACTCGCACGAGCCCGTGCGCGCCAGCACAGGAGAGACTACGTCGTCCCCGACGATATTATTCACTTCGCGCAGTCGGCGCTCGCGCACCGTATTGTGCTCTCACCGGATCTCTGGACCCGTCCGGGAGCCGCCGAACGCATAGTTGCCCAGTGCCTGCAGTCGATCCGGGTTCCCGTCGAACATACGTGATGCACGCTTCACCGACGTCGCGAGCTGTCGCGCTCCGATGGAACCTGCTGCTTGTCATGATTGCAGGGTCGATCATTACAGGACTGCTGACTCGCAGCGCATTTTCCTTCGTCCTGGCAATCCCCTTCCTCGTGTATGCAGCAACCGGACAGGCCTTGCATATGCCGAAGATTACGGTTCAGATTTCAGGTGACCGACTCCGTATCGCGGCGGGTGAAATCGTAACAGTTCATGCGTCGGTTCAGTGTTCCACATCGACCCCCGTTGCACGGGTGGACTGGATACTGCCTCCGACGGTCGAACACGTGTCTGGCGACATCGGGTTCGGTGGCCCGGTTCAGGCAGGTGTGGCAGTGGAGTTTGAAATACAACTGCGATGCCCCCGGGGCGAGTACGTCGTGCGAGCACCGTCTGTCACGGTCTCGAATGCGGCACTGCTGCGAGAGAAGACCGTGCAGCCACCGCAACGCATCCGCATACGGGCGGTGCCAGCGGTGTTTCCGCCGCGGCAGGTCGCGATCAGCCCGCCAGCCGTGAATCTCTTTCCGGGCATCATAGCTTCCAGGAAAGCCGGAACGGGTGCCGAGTTTTTCGATATACGGGAGTATCGTCCCGGGGACAGCCTGAGGCACGTATCGCGCAAGTCGTATACCCGAGGTACGGGAGTCAGGAGGCTGCACGTCGTTGAATACGAGGAAGAGCGAGCGGTCGATGTGTGCATTATCCTCGACGTACGAAGCCACGTGTACATGAGTCGTGGTCTCGATCTCTTTGAAGCGTCCTGTACCGGTGCAGCTGCACTCTCGAGCAGGTTTATCGCGGACGGGAACCGCGTCAGCCTGCTTCAGTACGGCGGAGCGCTGCGATGGTCACCCCCGGGGTACGGCAAGCGTCGGCGGGAGTCCATCCTCGACGAGCTCGCCGGGGCACGACCAAGGGAACACGGTGCATTTCGCGACCTTGCGCAGCTGCCCGTACATCTGCTGCGCGCGGGCACGCAACTTATTCTGGTGAGCCCGGTGCACCGTGAAGATATTCCTGAGCTTTCTGCCCTGCACGCGAGGCGGTTCAGGATCATAGTCCTCCGTCCCGATAATCTCGAACGCTCCAGACAGGAGCTACCTGACGATAGCGAACGCGATCTGGCGTATCGGCTGGCGCGGCTGGAACACGAGTACATCGCGCAGGAACTCGAGCGCGCCGGAATACTGGTCGTCGACTGGCCGGCAGGACAGAGCCTGCCCGCATGCTTCGCGGCCGAACGGTCGCGCTTCGCGGCATGGAGCCGTCACCTGTGAAACGTGAACGCGTTCTGTACATTGTATACGCCGCGTGCTACCTGGCTGTGGCAAGCATGGCAGCGGTCGTGTACGAGTATTCAACAGCAGCAGTTGTTCTTCTCGTTGTTGGTGGAGTTGTCTACACGCGGGGAGGATGGTACCGATCCTCCGGAGCTGTTGTCCCGGGTCTCATGCTCGTTCTCCCGCTGGGGGGTCCCTCGATCGCGTTCCGGATTCTCGGCATCGCTGGTGTGGTATTTCTTTTCGAGATGGAAGCAGCTCTGCATCGATTCGGTCCCGGCAACCGCTGGCACGGAGCAGTGCACGGAGTCGCGGCGATGGGTATCGTCAGTGCCGTAACCGCGATTGCTTATCTGATATTTCAGACAGGGATACGTGTCCCTGCCTGGTCAGCCGCCGTGTCACTCGTGCCCGTAAGCGTGCTCTTCGTATGGCTACACACGGAACCGACCGACCGCGAGTAAACGATCTTCGAATCGATAGGTGCCACGATCTGAAATAACCAGCTGCCGCAGGGACCGGGTAACTCTGGCATATACATCAGCCCGATCCGCCACGAGATCTGCGTAGTCGATCGTTTCCTGCCGGGCCTGTTCGAGCGTTTCAGGTGGACACGAGTTGCCCGGAACGACGCGTCGACTCGTCCACTCCACAGGGAGCGAGTCGAGAACCCGTGCGATTTCGTCCCGGGTATAGAGTGGCCCGTGCGATACGCCACGCGTTCTGTCGACGAGGGCCTTGCATTCGTGAAGAATGCACGCGGGGCCTGAAGGCGAACTCGTGCGGGAGTCAGCGATGCATTCCCGGACTATGATTCCACTCGCACGAGCAAGGTGCGACGCACACCGAGACAGCACCGCGGCGGGGTTCTCCATGTAGTGCAGGACGTCGGCACAGACGACCAGATCCGCCCGGGGCAGTACGGAGTCGTCGTACGTGAGC
>SKKC01000373.1 GCA_007121695.1 Spirochaetales bacterium
ACCGTGCCGTCGACCAGCAGCGGAACCGCGATGAAGCTCGATATGCGGAACTGCTCGGTGTCGGGCGTACGGGCAAAACGTTCGTCTGAGCGCGCATCGGGAACGAAAACCGCCTCCTGTGAACGCACGCTCGAACCGACAACGGTTGAGCCCAGGGGGACCGGTTGCGATTCGAGGAAGGCCTTGAACGCTTCGGAGCGGTGACGCACGGCTTCAGGGACAGGTATGGGAGGCGGGTAGAAGCCGATCATGCTTCGAATCATGAGATGGGTCATGCCGTCGTTCATCATGAAAAGCATGCCGCCGTCGGCGCCTATGGTCTTTACGGCGTGGTCGGTCACCATGTCCAGGAGCTGATCGATGTCGACACGATTGGCGATACCCTCGCCGAGTCCCTTGAGAAAGCCGAAGAGATTGCGGTTCTGCCGGTGCAGGGACGCGATGGTCAGTTCGTTCATGAGATGGAAAATCTGGAACTCAGTCAGCAGGAGCAGCCAGATACCCAGATAGAACACGATAATGGCTCCCTGATGTATCGCGGTCCCGCGGTATCCGGTGAGCGTGCCGATGGCCATGGCCGAGGCGACGCCCACGATGATATACCATCGGCTGTCCTCGACGATTTCGGCGCCCGGTGTGTTGTGTATCGTGGTATCAACCAGCGCCCGGGTCAGATACCCGAACAGGTACAGGTTCACCAGGAAAAAGACCCAGTTCGTGCTGATGTCGGGCAACAGCATCGCGACGTAGATGAGCGGAACGCTGAGAACGGCGACACCGAGAAATCGCCAGTCGTCCGATCGGAACCCGCCGTATCTGCGAAGCCAGAGAAGCAGACCGCTGAAGAGTGCTATATCACCGAAAAAGAGAACAAGCGGCTCGCCTGCGAACGCAAAGATGGTGTCGCGTAGAAGAGCAACTCCCAGAACGATGCGAATCGTGCTGAGTTCCCGGATTTCGAGCCGACTCTTGATCGCGACCAGGAACAGCAACGAGAGCACGAGTACGAGTATGTTCGGCCAGAAAAAGTGCCAGTTCATTTCTAATTTCTATAATACCGTGGTTATATGTAATTTTCCATGGTGAAAATGCCTTGTGTTATCGACCTGCTGACTCTACAGTGAGGGCGCTATGGATTATCGACAACTTGGCCGAACCGGAGTTCGTGTTTCGACGCTGTGTCTCGGCTGCTGGCGCTTCGGAGAAGCGACGAACGAGCAGGATGCGGCACGGATCGTGCACGAAGCGATTGATGCTGGTATTAATTTTATCGACACCGCAAACATGTATCAACTCGGCGAGTCTGAGCGTATTCTCGGGCGTATTCTGACACCCGCGATGCGTCGGAGTATCGTACTTGCGTCCAAGGTACATTTTCCCATGTCCGAATCCGTGAACGATCGTGGGAACTCCCGACGACATATAATGCAACAGGTAGAGGATTCGCTGCGCAGGCTCAATACGGATCATCTTGACCTGTACTACCTGCACAGACCAGATCCGGAGACACCACCCGAGGAAGAGTTGCGCGCACTCGACGATCTGGTACGGCAGGGAAAGATACTCTATGCGGGCTCATCCCATTATGCGGCCTGGCAGATGTGCCGCAGTATGTGGGTCGCGGATACGCGCAATCTTTCGAGCTTCGTGGTGGAGCAGGCAGGCTTCAGTCTTATGCGGAATGCGGCTGAGTCCGAGGTTCTGCCCTGCGCCGACGCACTCGGTATCGGTATCG
Organism: Spirochaetales bacterium; assembly: GCA_007121695.1. Classification (GTDB taxonomy): domain Bacteria; phylum Spirochaetota; class Spirochaetia; order DSM-27196; family SKKC01; genus SKKC01. The sequence continues at coordinate 1,736 of SKKC01000373.1, forward strand.
TGGCGCACAGTCCGCTCGCGCAGGGAGTGCTGACGGGTAAATACCATTCCGGAGATGTTCCTCCGGACGCCCGTGGAGCCGTCAGGGATCCCGAAGTTGCCCGAAAGGCGGAAGTTGCGACCCCTGCAGTCACGCGTCTGCTGGATGTCGCAGCCCGGGTTGGAAAGAGCCCTTCGCAGGTTGCCATACGCTGGGTTCTGCAGAAGCCTGCGGTGTGTACCGCCGTAATCGGCCCGAGAACTCCGGAACAGCTGCGGGACAACATTCAGGCTGTCGGCTGGGAGCTTCCGGCCTCAGACATGAGTGCCCTGAACGAGGTCGCCGTCCAGATCTGAGTCCCACTGGTGTACCAGCCCGATGACCCGGCGAAACATGTCCATTGCCGCTGTCGGGCCGATTCTGTTTTTCACCTCCAGAATACGCGGGCTTTGAAACTGCACGTCGTCGAGTGCCTGTAGCACCGACGACCACTCGATAGTTCCCTCGCCGGGTATGAAGTGATCGTCACTGCCGAACACGCCGCCTGTATCGTTCAGATGGAGCGTGAACAGTTTGTCTCCGGCGAGGCGAATCTGGTCTGCCACCGGCATGTGTGCGCCGTTACTATGCCCCGTGTCGAAACAGATCCCGACATGGTCTCCTAGATCCTCAATGAGTGTACGTATGTCCTGCACGTCGGAGCCGGGTCTGCGTCCGGGCAGGCCGTTCATGTTCTCTACTGCAATACGGATACCCTGATCGTGTGCCCGAGCTGCCAGCGTCTCGAGGGATCTGCGTGTCCGGGCCATGTGCTCGAAAAACCCGGATTCGGGATAATCAGGTCGACGGATGTTACAATGCAGTACGACCACGTTCGCGCCAACCGCCGTGGCGGCCGCGAAGCTGTTGGCGCTGATCTCCACGGCCTTCGTACGGAGCGCGTCTTCGGCGTTGCCCAGATCCCACCCGGTTCGCGGCCCGTGGACTGACCAGACCTTCAGGCCCGCGTCCTCGAGAATTCCGGCCGTCTCCCGGGGGCGGGTGCGCCAGTTCCCGAAAAAATCGATTTCGTCCGCGCTCAGTTCGAGAAACTCGATGCAGCTATCGGAAAGCACCGAGACAACGGTATCCACATCCAGATCCGCGAAACATGGTCGAACTGAGAGCCCATATATGCTCTTTTTTGTCGTTTTCACGCCAATCTCCGTGTCGTCTGTCTTTACAAGTGTACCGGGCAGTGGTATCACACATAGATGCACCAGCGTTCGCCAAAATATAGCCAAAATAGTGGTCTTACGAAAAGTAACGAAACTATCAGGCGCCTTTCGGAGCGAGCAGAAGCCGGCCTGATCTTTCGTATTGCTTTGATTGGCGCCGGTGTGTACGGCCGGACCCTCGCATGCCAGCTTACACGGGTCCCTGGTCTGAAGCTCGCGTGTATCTGTGATCGCGATCTTCGGCGTGCGTACGAGCTGCGAACGGAAGCGGGCATCGGTGCCGCCGACTGTCTGGTAACCGATGCGTTTGTCGGGGTGCGTGAAGCCGCGCCGGACCTGATCGTGGACTGTACGGGCAGTCCGGCGGCAGGCGCGCGAATCGCTCGCATAGCCTGCGAGCTACCTGCGCATCTTATTATGGTGAACGCCGAGGCGGATGCGTGTATCGGTCCGGAAATCGCGACGCGTCTTGAATCGCGTGGCAAGGTTTACTCGCTCGCCGACGGCGATCAGCCGAGTCTGGCGGTCGGCCTCGCCGACTGGGCCGCCGAAATCGGTCTGTCGGTCGTCACCGCAGGGAAATGGACGGACGCATGGAAGCAGGAAACTGCGGCTGAACTCGAAGCCAGCTGGCACGACGCAGGCCGGGTCGTTTCCGATACCGATCGGATGTTTCTCGATGGAACAAAAGCAAACATTGAGCTCGCGTGCATCGCCAACTGCCTGGGATTTGTTCCTGACAGGCCCGGCATGCACGGGCCGTCGTATGCGCTCGCGGACATACCGGAGTACCTTCGAACCGGTGTGCCGTCGGCGATTCTGAGCCGGACGGGGGTAGTCGATTACATTAACTGTGTCGGTGTGCCGCGGGAACAGGTGCACCCGGGTGGCGTGTTTGTCGTCGTTCAGTCCGACAATGCGGCAGGCATGGAAGTTATGGCTCGCAAGGGAAACATCGTCTCCGACGACTACACTCACATGCTGCTGTACCGGCCCTTCCATCTGCTTGGAGTAGAGACACTACGATCGATCACCCGCGCGCTGCTGTTCGGGCAGCCGACTGCCGCACCAAAGATGCGTGCGGTCGACGTCGTCGCCGTCACTAAAAAAGCTCTCGCGGCAGGCCATGTGCTTGCGGGCCCGGGCCACGACGTCCGCGGCGAAATTCATGCCGCACCCGATGTTGAGGCGGAATCATTCGTACCCGTCGGGATCGCAGCGGGTGCAGTTCTTCGCTGCGATGTCGAGGCAGGCGTCAGGCTCCGGCACGACATGGTGCGTCTGGACGCGGACGATCCCGCCGTTATGCTGCGTACAGACGCTGAAGCGAGGACAATATGAACCGCTCATACCTGTTCGACGTCGATTCGCTTCGAAACAGTATCGACGCTCTGAACACGGACTTCCCTGACTACGTTTCGATGCTTCTACAGCGGGCAGGAGATGCCTGCGAACATCGATTCGTGCTCGCCGGAAACAACCCCGCCGGAAGTCCGTTCTTCTGCGGACACACGATAGACTGGCACGTATCGCCGAATGGCGATCGCGAGGGGCTGTTTACGCTCAATCGTCATTCCTGGTTTTTTGATCTTGCCAGGGCATGGTTTCTGACAGGGACAGAACGTTTCCGCTCCGTGCTGCTGTCGCAGTGGCTCGACTGGATTCAGCAGTGCCCTGTGCCGAACGACGGCAGGACGCACTTCCACGATTACTCTCCCTGGAAAGTTCTCAACGCGGCGATCCGTGTATCCGATTTCTGGCTTCCCTCGTATCACCTTCTTGCAGAGACCGGTAGCATGAGCCCTGAGGCCGGTGAACGCATCCTGTCGAGCTTTCACGAACACGGAGTGCTTCTGGCGGAACACGTATTCGACACCACGCACAATCACACGATCAAGGAAATGGGTGCCCTGCTGGCGCTGGCACTGTACTTTCCGGAGTTTTCCGAGGCGGATGCATGGCGCGATTGCGCCATGACGGCGCTGTATGCCTGTGCAACTGACCAGATTCTTCCCGACGGCGTGCACGTCGAGGCAACACCAGCGTATCACAAGATAGCCATGGACTGGTTTTTGCGTGTGTACGCACAGACTGCGAATGGCGAGGTAACCTGGCCCGCCGATTTCGTGCGACGTCTTGAATCCATGGCCGCCTTCGCCTGGGCGTCGTCGTTTCCCGACGGGACGACGGTGCCCATTGGTGATTCAGACAGAAATGCCCTGGAGAAGTGGAGTAGCGATCGCGATTACATTGGCAGGCTTGTCGAGCGGCTGCTGCCCGGGGCTCCGGTCCCGCATACCGGAGGGAGCGATCCCGATCTCCTGTGGGTAACCGGAACGCTTACCTCACCAGCGTCTGGTGGTGGTTCTCGCGATCCGCTTCCTGTCGCGTATCCCGACGGTGGTTATTTTCTGCTGCAGGATGATGAAACGTACGCGATTGTACGGAACGGCCCCATGAACCACGGCCACCCGCACGCGGACCTGCTGAGCCTGCTTGTGTATCGCGGGGGTACGGTGTGGCTGACAGACACAGGGAAGTACACCTACAACGAGACTCCGCGTCGCAAATACCTGAAGTCGACACGGGCGCACAATACCGTTTCCATTGACTGGGAAGATCAGGCACCGTATCGCGACAGAATGAGTTTCACGTCTGTGCCGCGCTGGGAGAACCGGGTCTGGCAGGACACGGACGAGTATGCATTCCTCGAAGCGAGTCACGACGGCTATACTCGTCTGCCGATGCCGGTTACGCATACGCGACAGATCGTCTTGCTCAAGGGCGCAGGTCTGTTGCTTGTGGATCGTTTCGACGGGGAGGGAGACCATCTGTTCGATCAGTTTTTTCACCTCCCCTGGCAGCAGGGAGTAGAACTGTCGCGGCAGGAGTGTGTCTGTTCGCACGGCCCGGAGGCGATGTATCTGCAGTGGCCCGGATCGCAGGAAGGTATTTTAACCATGCGAACTTCGTGGGTCTCACCCGCATACGGAGAACGAGTTGAATCCACGGCTGTTCGCTATCGTCTTGAAGCGAGAGCGCCAGCGAGTATCGTTACGTGGATCAGTTTCATCGAAGGTGCGCTACAACTCTGCGATATGGGTGAGCGCGCCGTGCACGTACGCACGACCGGCGGAGTCGATATTCACGCCGTACCCGGTTCGGTGCGCATACACCAGGGAGGTTCAACGTGAGTGATTTACCGGAAACGCGCACCGAACACGGCGTCTTTCACGTAACCCGCGATGCGGCCGCGTTCGCAGGCCGCCTGGTTGCGTCGGGCAGTCCGGATGATCTTCCCCGGGCTGAACGCGTATACGACGCGCTTCTGCGGTGCCAGGAGAGACGGCCCGGGCATCCGCACTTCGGCAACTTCTACTGGATGGTGGAAGATGCAGAGGTCGAAGACCTGAACGCGGTCGAGTTCGTGTTGTCGCATCTGATCGGGACCCTTCGAGCACACGGAGAATCCATACAGTCGTATTCGTCCGATCTGTTCGGGCGGCTTGTGCAGGCCGTGCAGGACGGACTCGACGAGATTGCGCGCCTCGACGTGCATCCCGGGTACACGAATATTGCCCTGCTCGATATCGCGAACACCTGCCTCGGAGCCGAGTTGCTGGGTGACCCGCAGCGTTTCGAACGGGGGGCACGCAAGCTCTCACTCTGGCTTGGTTTCACGATGCGAAGCGGTCACGTCCCGGAGTATAACAGCCCGACCTACATTCCGGTGTCGGTTGACGCGCTTACACGGCTTGCTGCGGGCGTAAAAGACCCGACCGTACGGGCCCTTGCGTCCGCTGGTGCCCGAAGGCTCATGCTCAGTGCCGGACTTCGCTACCATGCCCCCGGCGGGCGGTGGGCAGGCCCGCACGGGAGGGCGTACGCCTCGTCGGTACAGCTTCCGGTGGGGCACAGGGAAGCGCAGATTGCGCGTTCTCTCGCAGACGGACAGCTTCGGTATCTGAACGACATTTCTGCCTCCTGGCAGTTTCCCGTACATGTCGGGGAATCTGCTTCAAAGGATCTTGGCTTGCAGCTTTCGACGACACTCTCGCGGTCGTTCACGCTCGGTACGGCCTCGAAGCCCTTCATGAATCAGAGCAACGTATGTATCGCGTATATCGCGAGCTCTGATGGTCCAGGCACGACCCGCAACCTGCTGTATAGTCGGTATCTGACGAACGACAAGTGGTTTGGAGACTTCTACCACGACACCGACCGGAGTACCTCCAGGAACCTGCTCGACGAAGGCGAGTTCATAGGTGTGCAGCACGGTACCACCATGCTCGGGGCCTACGCCCCTGGTACTCTCGAGTCCGTTACGGCTGCAGCTGCAGAAATCATTGTCGCCGAGGCGGATGCCGTCGACAGGGTCATGGTCGATGGTGCTGTGGTCGAAGACTTTCCTGCCACCGTTGGCCCTGATTCCGTCGTTGGACTTCAGATCGGAAACACCTGCATTGCGATTCGCTGTCTTGATCTGACGCCGCTCGGGGCAGACTCGGGGGTATCCGTTGTCCGACGGGGAGGAGCCCTTGCAGTAGAGTTTCTTCAGTACCGCGGCGAACGGAAGTCCTTCTGGGAATACCGGAGCATGGGCGGGTTCTACAGGGGAAAACCGTCGATTGCCTTCGCTGCATCGTTTTCCGAGCTGGAAGACTGCGGTGGACTGGCGGAGCACGTGGCACGACTGAGCCACGCCCCTGCAGAGTCAGAGTCAGCACCGGCAGGCGTGTTTCCGGGGTTCGGCGTCAGGGAATGGAAGCTGGGTCTTCAGGATCCGTATGACAGCGACAGCACGATCGAGATGACAATTGATCTGTACGCGTGGAAACTGTTGTCGGCTCGGGTGAACGATGTCCCGTTCGAAACGCCGATGCTCTCGGTGTCCTGCGGGCCTGCCCGCGAGCCTGTCGGCGCTGAAGCAGCCGACGGACATGTAGAGCTTGGCAACCTCACGGCGACATACACGGCAGGGTCGGTCTGGATCGTGCGAGGAAGGGGTTCGGACTCCTGGGCATGCGGCTGGGTAAACCCCGAAGCTGCCCCGGGGACGCTCACCGTACAGGCGGGAGAACAGGCGTACCGGGTAGAGGGTACGGAGGCCGGATTTCTGTACGTGCACGGCAGCATCGTGGAAGCAGAAATCCGAAACATCGACGACCTTAGCGCTCCGGAGGGATGCGTGATACGGGAAGTTTCGCTGAGTGAACAGGGAGAAAACGAATGACCGCGACCATAATGAGTTTTAATCTGCGCTACAATAACCCGAACGACGGCAGGTATGCCTGGCCGAATCGGAAAACGGCGATACGGGACGTAATTTCCGCCCATAACCCCGACGTACTGTGCACTCAGGAAGGCCTCGAGGACATGCTCGAGGAGATCAGTCGGGCGTTTCCAGCATATGATCGCTTTGGACACGGTCGCATGGCCGACGGAAGCGACGAGCACGTGGCGATTTTCGTGAACACGTCCCGGCTGCGGGTACGGGCTCACGGGCAGTTCTGGATCTCGCCGGAACCGGAGGTTCCCGGCAGCAGAGCGTGGGATACGCTGTTTCCTCGTATCTGCACCTGGTGTGTCGTTGAAGCGCACGAGTCCGGGGAACTCCTTGCGGTCTTTAACGTGCATCTGGACAACCGCCAGGTGCTGGCCAGGCAGGAGGGCGCGCGGCTTCTGTGCGATATGATGCCCCGAATCGCTCTCGAACACGACGTTCCCCCGGGAGCGGTGATCCTGTGCGGAGACTTTAACGCGTACCCCGATACGCCGGAGGTGCAGCTGTTTTGCGACGTGTCATCGGTCGAAACCGGCGCGTACACGATGTTTGGCTGTGACGAGATCAGCCTCGGAACATATCATGGTTTTCGAGGGGTCCCTGCTCCAGCTCCGATAGACTACATTCTGAACGGTGCTGCAGTAACGGTACACAGCCGAACCGTCGATCAGAAGCAGTACGACGATACCTGGCCGTCCGACCACTTTCCCGTTATTGCCGAAATTTCCGTTTCAGGACAGGGATAGTTCGGTGCCGATACGCAGTCCGTCCCAGGCGGTGCGAATCGGATAGCCGCTTTTCGAGAAGAAAGAGTCCATCTGTGCGTGCGTCCAGCCCTGATCGGGATTAATATGGGTGGCGTATATGCTGCTGTGGGACGCGAGGCAGCCAGCCTGGTCGAGGCGCTCAATCAGGCGGACCAGGCTGTGGCAATCCAGGTGTCCGGTTGGACGCGAGCCGCGATCGGTTCGCGCGCCGAAGGTACAGTCGAGAACGATCAGATCAAGACGGGTGTTGCTCAGGAACTCGATGGTTTCCTCCGCGTAAAACCCGGTATCAACCCCATAGAGCAGTCGAAACCCGCCTGGGAGCTCCATGACGTAGTTCATGGCTACATCGGTTCGAACCCGGCCGGTATGGGTGCCGGGTATGGCGCAGACCTGCATGTCGCCCACGGTGTACATCTCCCGGAACTCCATGACATGAAAACTGATCTGCGGTTCGAGGCTGGTACGCAGGTCTCTCAGCTGCCCGTCGTCAGGAGCGACGAGGGTCTGTGCGTAATGTCGCGTCCGAAGCGTCCAGTCCAGCGCCGGTGCGCTCAGGTATACGCGCAGCTGTTTCCGGTCGTGGTCAGCGGCGTCCTGTTTCTGCAGAACGCCATCGAGGTACCAGTGATCGCTATGCGTATGGCTCACAAATAGATGCTCGAGCGCGTCCCAGCTCTGTTTCTCGCGCTGAAGTTGATACCACGCGTCGGGTCCGGCATCGATCTGGTGCTTCGTGCCGACTCTGAGAGACGACCGCGACCGGACATCACGGGGGTCGGATACGGAAGAGGCCATGCGCGGAGAGTACGCTGCCGGAGCCCCCTGAGCGGCTCCGGTGCCAAGAAAAACGATGTTGTCAGGCTTGTCCATGTGCCGATCTCCTGCAATTAAACGAAACTAACCGAAAGCTCACGAAAAAAATATTGACAGAAACGGAAATACCCCTGAATCTGACAGTACACGCTTCGAACATATTGAACGCTGTTTCACGTTCTTGTTCAAGTAGACAAGTCGGGGATCAACCGGATGTTGATCTGTCCATGACCACTTTATAAGGAGGTGCGTCAATGAATGTACGACGTATCGCTCTGGTGCTCATGACGCTGTTGCTGAGCGCGACAGTATTGTGGGCAGGCGGAAGGACCGAACAGGCTCCTGCCGCTGCGGATGAGGACTTCCTCTCTCAAATGGAAGCACCAATGCTCGCCGAGATGGTAGCTCGTGATGAGCTGCCCCCGGTCGAGGATCGTTTGCCGAGTCCGGACCACCGGGCAGTTATCGAGCCATACGAAGAGCTTGGTCGCTACGGTCTGTCCTGGAGGACCATGTATCGCGGTCCTGGTGACTGGCCGTGGTTCACGCGTACCGTCGGTCACGAGCAGCTTGTGCAGTGGAACCGGGCCTGGGACCAGCTCGAGCCTGGTATTGCCCGCGATTGGGAAATTCGCGATGGCGGACGTACCTACGTGTTCCACCTCCGCGAAGGCATGAAATGGCACGACGGGGCCGACTTTACCGCGCGTGACTTCCGTTTCTGGTACGACAACGTCGTGACCCACCCTGACATTATTCTCGCATGGCCCGGGTTCTTCTACACCGACGGAAACCTGTTCGAACTCGACACACCCGACGATCAGACCGTTATCTTCCGCTTCAGTGGGATCAATGCATTCTTTCTGCAGGCCGCTGCGTCTGCTGACGGTCGCTGGCTTATTCCCCACGCGGAACACTACTTCAGCGAGTTTCACGGTGATCTGAACTCGAATGCCGACTCCATCGCACGCTCTGCCGGCTACGCGGATTGGGTTGAGTACTACGAGTTCCTTGGAGACCAGTGGTGGGATAATCCCGATCGGCCGAGTCTCTACGCGTGGACGCCCCGTGTCGGCGTAGGCGATGCAACCGAGCGCTGGGTACTCGACCGTAATCCGTACTACTGGAAAGTCGATACCGCGGGACGACAGCTTCCCTATCTGGACCAGGTTGTCATGGACAACATTCCGGACAACGATGTGCGACTGCTTCGCATAACGTCCGGCCAGGTTGACCTGCATTCCCGTTCAATGGGCGGTGACACGAACCTGCCGATCTACCGGGAGAATGCGGAACGTGGTAACTACCGCATCTTCGAACTGGACCGCAGCGACACCAACGTGCACGCCATTGCGTTTAACCAGACCGTACAGGATCCCGTTCTTCGCGAAATCTTCGGCCAGCGTGACTTCCGTGTAGCCATGTCGCTCGCGATTAACCGTCAGGAAATCAACGAGCTGCTGTACTTCGGTCGCACCGAACCTCACCAGCATGGCCCCCGCCCCGAGATGCCCTTCTACAACGAAAGGCTTGGCAAGCAGTACACCGAGTACGACCCTGCCGAGGCGAATCGCCTGCTCGACGGACTGGGCTATACCCGTGGCAATGACGGCTGGCGCCGTGGACCGGATGGAAACATCATCAATATTACCATTGACTCCCACAGTGGCCAGGACGAACTGGAACTCGTCGAACAGTACTGGGAAGCCGTTGGTATTCAGACGAACCTCAACATTATCGAGCGGTCGTTCATGACCGAACGGTACCTGAACAACCAGCACGAAGTAGGTCGCTATTTCGGCGGCCCGGGCCTTATCGACTGGTTCCTCGATTCCCGCCACGAAGTTCCCACACACTGGGAGTCCATATTCGCAGTGCCCTGGGCAAACTGGTACAGCGGCGCGTCAGGCCCGTCCGAAGAGCCTCCTGCCGACGTTCAGGAGATGCAGAATATCTGGACGCAGATACAGCTCGAACCCGACCTGAATCGCCAGATTGAAATGGCCGGTCCGTTGCTGGAAATGGTAGCCGACCGCTTCGACGTACTGGGTCTTCTATTGACGCCTCCGAGTTACGGTATCGTACGCAACGACTTCCGTAACTTCCCGGATCGTCAGTTCAACACCGGTGGCTCGTACAACGACCCGGGTCCGGCACGTCCCGAACAGTTCTTTACCACGCGCCCTCGCTGATAGACGTCGGCAAGACGGTATACAATGGCAGCCCCGACTCGCCGGGGCTGCCGCTTTCTGTTTTCGAAGGAGGACGACTTCAGTGCTGACCTATATTGTGCGACGAGTGCTGTACATGATTCCGACCGTATTTCTGATCTCGGTCGTCGCGTTTATCGTTATAAATCTGCCGCCGGGCGACTATCTTACGTCCATGGTCGCGCAGCAGATGGAAGAGGGCGACGCAGCTGCCGCGCAGGCGCAGGCAGAGAGACTTCGTGAGCGCTACGGGCTTGGCGAACCGGTCATTACCCAGTACTGGCGATGGATCTCGGGCATTGTGCTTCGAGGCGATTTCGGCCATTCCTTCGAATGGAGGCGTCCGGTCAGTACGCTGATATGGACCCGACTCGCGTTAACCTTCGTTCTGTCGTTGACGACGACATTATTTATATGGATTGTGGCTATTCCAATAGGCATATATTCGGCCGTGAAGCAGTATTCAATCGGCGATTATGTGGCTACGACAGTCGGGTTTATCGGACTGGCCATTCCCAACTTTCTGCTCGCTCTTATTTTCATGTATATCGGGTTTTCCGTGTTCGGACAGAACGTCGGCGGACTGTATTCGCCGGAGTACATAGGGGAGCCGTGGACCCTCGACAAGATTCTGAACATGCTGACGCACCTGTGGATTCCGGTCATTGTGCTGGGAACCGCAGGTACGGCAGGTCTGATCCGCACCATGCGGGCAAATCTCCTCGACGAACTCCGCAAGCCCTACGTCGTGACGGCACGATCCAAAGGCCTTACGGAGCGGAAAGTAATCATGAAGTATCCCGTGCGTATCGCCATGAACTTTTTCGTGAGTGCGCAGTCCAATATCCTGGTGTCGCTCATTTCCGGAGCCACCATCGTGTCTGTGGTATTGAATCTGCCGACTACCGGACCTCTGCTCCTTGGCGCACTCATGGCTCAGGACATGTACCTTGCGGCAACGTTTATTCTGCTCTTAAGCACTCTGAATGTTATCAGTACGCTTATATCCGACATAGTTCTCGCGTGGCTTGATCCCCGCATTCGCTATGCATAATCACTCGACCAACGCGACAGGAGAAACCATTGGAATCGAGAAGACCAGACCGACCCGCTGATCGCGATCATGTACGCGGTCGCCGCGCCCAATGGATGCGGCTGCCCTTCTGGAGTCGCATCCGTAAGACCCGCCAGGGCCGACTGGCAGAAGACGAGCCGATCGGAACAGGCGAGAATCCGCTCCTGCGAGAGGAAACCAGCGGTACACCAGATGAAACTCAGTGGCGTCTGATATGGAGACGATTCCGCAAACACCACCTCGCGATGGGGGGGCTGGTGGTGGTACTGACACTGTACGTGGTCGCCGCCTGCGCAGAGTTTCTTGCACCCATGAATCCGCGCGCGTTTGACGCGCGTTTTCCCTATGCGCCGCCCCAGCGGGTTCGGCTGTTTCATTCGTCCGAGGACGGGACCCGGTTTCGTCCGCACGTACTCGGCTACACCGTTGAGCTCGACCAGGTGCGGTTTGTTCGAGTGTTTCACGAAGATCCTGATCAGGTCGTCGATCTCGGCTTTTTCGTGGAAACCGAACCGTACAGGCTCATGGGTTTTATCCCGATGCGGCGGACGTTTTTTGGCACGGTGAATCCCGAGCACTCGTTTTTTCTGCTTGGAGCGGACCGACTTGGCCGGGATCTGTTGAGTCGCATGATCTACGGCACTCGGATTTCCATGACGGTCGGGCTTATCGGGGTGACCTTAAGCCTTGTACTGGGTGTCATGCTGGGAGGAATATCGGGCTACTTCGGCGGATGGATAGACAATCTGATACAGAGGGTCATTGAGTTTCTGCAGTCGATTCCCTCGATACCGCTCTGGCTGGGTCTGTCTGCTGCGATACCGCCGCGGGTCGATCCGCTGCTCGTGTATTTCTATATCACCATCATTCTGTCCGTGCTCGGATGGACGGGGCTCGGGCGAGTTGTTCGCGGCAAGTTCATGTCCCTCAGGACGGAAGACTTTGTCATGGCAGCGCGGCTTGACGGGTGTTCGAGCATGCGGGTTATCCGGCGGCACATGGTACCGTCGTTCATGAGCCACATCATTGCAACGACGACGCTTGCGATACCTCACATGATCATTGGCGAAACCTCGCTCAGCTTTCTCGGGCTCGGGCTCAGGTCTCCGGTCATTAGCTGGGGAGTACTGCTGCAGGAGGCCCAGAATATCCGTACCGTGGCAACCGCACCCTGGCTTCTACTGCCGGGTGCGATGGTTGCAGTGGCCGTACTGGCCCTCAATTTTCT
>SKKC01000011.1 GCA_007121695.1 Spirochaetales bacterium
AAGCTATCTTATTACTGACCATGGAAGCGGAGCAACTGAGGCCGTGGCAATTGCGACCGGAGACTTCGTGTTCGTCGGAGACGTCGGACGGCCCGACCTGCTCGAGTCAGCGGCAGGCGTCGTTGGAAACATGGAGCCTTCCGCACGATCGCTGCAGAAGTCGCTCGCAGAAAAGCTGGACCTTCCCGAGTTTACGCAGATTCTCCCAGGCCATGGGGCCGGCAGCGCCTGCGGAAAAGCGCTTGGTGCGTTGCCGTCGTCGACCCTCGGCTACGAACGCCGCTTCAATGCTGCGCTCAGCCTCGCGCAGACGAATGCAGACGGGTTCGTGTCCGAGATTCTTTCGGGACAACCCGAGCCTCCCATGTACTTCGCCCGCATGAAGAAGGTGAACCGCGACGGCATTACAGTTACCGGAGGCGCTCCGAAGCCCCGGGCAATGACGGCATCCGAGTTTGTTGGCGAGAGCAGGGGTTCCTCGGTACGCGTGCTGGACGCTCGAAGCGACCGTCAGGCGTTTATACATGAGCATCTGCCCGGATCTCTTTTTGGAAGCCTTGGGGACGGCATGATCGTGAACGCTGCGGGTTCGACGATCTCTGAAGACGAACACATTCTGCTTGTCCTCGACAGCGAAGCCGATGCTGACATGGCCGCCAGGCTTCTGTATCGTGTCGGATTCGACCATGTCGACGGGTACATTACCTTTGATGCATTGAAAAGCGCGGGTGTCGAAATGACAGGCATGGAGCATTTTCAGTGCGAAACCTTCGATCCTGCATCCGTAAAGGCCAGCGAAGTGATACTCGACGTCAGGAACTCGAGCGAGCATCAGGAGCGCTGTTATCCGGGTTCGCTGTGCAGACCGTATACACGGCTGAGTTCAGCTCTTGGAGATCTCGACCGGGGTACGCGCTACTACGTGCACTGCCAGTCGGGTCGGCGCGCGACGGTGGCGGTCTCCTACCTGCAGTCACTCGGGTATGACGCGGTTCTTATGGACGGGAGCTGCGAAGCCAGCTATCCCCAGGCCTCGTAGTCGGGGTTCACATGGACATGACGCTCGCCGTTTCCTTCGGTCTGCTGGTCGGACTCTCTCTGGGTCTGACCGGCGGTGGGGGATCGATACTTGCAGTTCCGCTCCTTATCTACGGTCTGGGAATGGAGCTTCGCGCGGCCGTTGCCATCTCGCTGGCGGTCGTCGGACTCACGTCTCTCTTTGGTGCAGTAATACAGGCAAAAAGCGGAAACGTACTATGGAAAGCCGGCGCCGTGCTCGGAACCGGAGGCATACTAGCTGCTCCGTTCGGAGCTCGACTCGGTACGCTCATTCCTGAGGACATATCGCTTGTCCTCTTTGCGGCCCTCATGGTATTCGTCGGGGCTCGTATGGCACGCAGCGAGGCTCCTTCGCCCGAGGTTCCGTCGTCTCCCCGACGCTTCGCCTGTCCCCTGGACGATCAGGGGCGCCCGGCGGGCGGGCTCGCGTGTGCGCTTAAACTCGGCGTTGCAGGGCTCATGACGGGTGTGCTTTCGGGATTCTTCGGTGTAGGAGGAGGATTCCTGTTAGCGCCCGCGCTTATCTTTGTCGCTGGGGTAAGTATCGACCGCGCACTTGCGACATCGCTTGTCGCAATTGCGTTAACCGCGGTCAGCGGCTTCATTGCGAACTTCGCAGCCGCGTATGGGTCACCGATTGCGCTGACAGCAGTCTTCGCCGTGGGAAGCTGGGCAGGTATGATCGGTGGCGCATGGCTCAAGCAGTATCTGTCGCCGCTTGTACTCAGACGCATATTCGCGGTAGTGGCTGTCGGTGCCGGTATCTTTGTTGCGACCGAGACGTTGCTGTTCGGATAGAGTTTTTCGTTCCAGGGGGACAGCCCCACGGAAGTGTGATACGGTCATGAAGTGAAAATAAGCACGCGGTTCGTAAACGCAGTCGTAAAGACGCTGTTCCGCCTCGTCTACAGACTCGATGTGCATCAGTTGCATCGGGTGCCTCAAACGGGCCCTGCGCTCCTTTTGTCGAATCACGTCACGAATCTTGAAGGGCCGCTCCTGTATGTGTTTCTCTCTCCCCGCAAACTGACCGCACTCGGAAAAATCGAGCTCTGGAAGAACCCCTTCACGCGCTTTTTCATGAAGACGTGGAATATTATCCCGCTGCATCGGGGGAGTGTCGACGGTGACGCCATGCGCGCCTGTTTCGACCGCTTGTCAGATGACTACATTGTCGGGATCGCAGCCGAAGGTACACGCAGTCGCGACGGTCGTCTGCAGCGAGGGCTTCCGGGTGCCACGCTTCTGGCGACTCGGGCGGACTGCCCTATTATTCCTGTTGCGCATTGGGGCCTTCCCGGCCTTTTTGCGAATCTGAGGCGGGCTCGAAGGGCATCGGTCACGGTCAGAGTAGGGAGCCCCTTCTTTTTGAGAAAACCGGACGGGTCTACCATCAGCCGGAGTGACCGTCAGCGGATGGTAGACGAAATGATGTATCAGCTTGCCGTGCTGCTACCGCCGGACCTGCGCGGCGCGTATGCAGACACGTCGCGCATGACGACCGACTTTGTAGTCCACGTAGATTCTCCTACTGAGTGACCCGTGCGGTCCAGGCGGCGAGTTCCTGTATCCCGAGCTTTTTCATGCCACGAACATAGGTATCGAGTTCGTCTCCTATGGGTTCGGTCCACGCCCCTGACATGCACGATGTTCCCTGAGCCACACAAAGCGCTGTAGCAATCTGGGCGGCATTGCAGTCGACGTCCTGGCCCGCCATTGCAACTATGTGCATCGTTTCGTCGAAGTCCCCGTTCCCGAACCAGAGCGCGACAATCTCGGCGCAGGCGTTGGGGTAGGCATGAACCCAGTTATAGGTCTTGTACCGTTTTTCGCAGGCAGTCCACGCCTCGCGCCAGCTCGTGCGTTCGCTGCATTCGTCAAGTGCAAACCGCACGACCGAAGCGTACTCGCTGTCGGGGGGCAGGGCATCGACACACTGCTGCACTGCGGACCGAATATCATGCTCTACAAAGGAAACGGAAACGAGCATCGCGTTAAAGACTTCGCCCAGAATGCCGTTCCCGGTGTGCGAAACCTCACCGTCTATCCAGGCCAGTCGTGCTGCTTCGCGTGCATTACCCGGTGCGACCATGCCGCATACGGCGCCCCGCATCTGCGCACCAATCCATTCGCTGTAGGGGTTATTCCAGCTTCCCGCGCGTGGCGCGACCATGCCCGCTCTCAGATTTCGCAACGCTACGAGCTCTGCGGACCAGCCGAAGGGAATACGCGCTACCCACTGGTTGCCGATCTCCGTACCGGTCACGCGCGGTCCCGACTGCTCGAAGGCCTTGAGAAACGCGATCTCGTACGTAATGTCGTCGTTGTACGTATTTGGTTTTACCAGGTACCCCCGGATATCACCGAGACTTTCTTTCAGTGCGTCGGCGGTATAGCCTTCGATCGCCGTGCCCAACGCGCCACCGACAATCTGGCCAAGCCATCCCGCATGCAGTCGGGAAAGAAACCCGGAATCGGATTCGCGATACTCGCCGGTGTCCGGTGGCCGGAGAGAACGCTTGCACTGTTCCCAGTTTTCGATCTGCTCGTAGTTCCAGTACGATGATGATTCGTCTTTTCGTGCGTTGGCAAAGGCCTGCCAGGTGACGGCTGTTATCTCGTGCAGGGCAGGCATGTCTCCTGCCTCGAGTGCAGCAATGCCGCTGTCCACGAGTTGCTCCCACCCGTCGACCAGCATGCCACGATTCTCCAGCGCCTGAACGCCAGCGACCATAAGTCGCTCCGGCGCGCCGGATCCGGGGACTTCGCTGTACCAGAGCATTCGGGCTTGTGCATCTTCGGAATCCTCGAGGGCCTGAATTGCATTCCAGGTTTGATCGTCTTCCTCGCGCAGTTTTGGTCGTGCGGCTGCCATTGTTGCGTGTTCACGTTCCCAGGCTTTCATGTGTTTCTGTTACTCCTTCTTCTAACCTGCAAAGGTCTGCATGGGTGTGTCGGATGTGTGTTGCGCAATGCGGGTCACCAGTTCCCTGTTCTTGTCGTAGACCGTCTTATGGTCCACTGACACGTGGCGACCGTGCTTCACGACTATCCTGCCATCGACCAGCACGGTGTCCACGTTGTGTTCCTGAATCGCGTAGAGTATATCGGCAGTCGCAGAGTAGCCCGGGTTCATGGCGGCAGTATTCCGTCGTATCAGCACCAGATCCGCTGGTGCTCCCGGCCGGACTTCGCCATAGTTTGGCAGACCGAGTGCGCGTCCACCCGCAGTGAGCAGCGGGAGAATCGACCCGACCGGCCCCTCTTCAGGATTCCGCGTGGCAAGTTTGGCAAGCAGTGCAGCGTCGCGCGCGGTGCGAAACAGGCTCATGGTACTGTTCGATGCAGCCCCGTCGCTTCCAAGTCCGACGGTCAGTCCTGCACGCAGGGCCCGCGGGAGAAAGTCGGTCATGTCGCCGAAGCGCATATATGTTGTCGGACAGTGGGCCACCACCGAACCGCTTTCGCGAATAAGCGCAAGGTCTTCATCTGTTGAGTGATATGCGTGTGCAAGAAGGGTGCCTCCACTGAGTACGCCCGAGTCCTTCAGGACTGCGATCGGCGTCTTCCCGTGCTGCTGCAGAGATTGCTGTACCTGTGTGGCGGTCTCGCTTACATGAATGTGCATGCGTACCCCTATACGCTCTGCCTCGGTAACAACGGTTCGCAGGAACTCCGGCGGGCACAGGTACGGAGAATGCGGCCCCATGGAAACCGTTATGCGCGGATCTGCGTGGCTGAACTCTTCGGTGAACGCAATCGCTTCGTCGAGCTTCTGCGCTGCGTCATCGCCGACACCGAATACCGCCTGGGCAATATTGGCCCGCATTCCGCTGCGCTGGAAGGCACGAAACGCGTGATCCATGTGAAAGTAGTGATCGGCAACGCAGGTTACGCCAGCTGTCAGCATTTCCAGGGCACCAAGCAGGGTACCCCAATAGACATCCTGAGGTGTCAGGTTCTTCTCGAATATCCAGACGTGCTTATTGAACCAGTCTTCCGGCGTGACGTCCTCGGCGGTTCCCCGAAGCGGTGCCATCGCCGTGTGCGCGTGGAGATTGACCAGTCCGGGAATCAGATACGCACCGTCGGCGTCAATTATTTCTTCGTTGTCACGAAAGGCGCCGCCGTGGCGTCCGTGTCCACCGGCCCGTCCCATTGATCCGGACCCGACTGAAGCAATCGTCGATCCGTCTATGTAGCAGAACCCGTCTTCGGTTACTGTACCGTGAGCCAGATCGACGATGCACGCGTTACGTATAAGCATGAGGAACCTCCGTTCAGTGAGAAATTCAGCGAATCAGCGGCAGATTGTGTCGAGCTGCGAGAACACGTCGAACATGAGAGTGCGGAACCGGTCCACATCAACATCGAGTGCGACACTGGCATTCGGCGTCTGTCCGGTAACTCCATACACATCTGCAACCGTCCTGCCTACAGTATGATCCCCTTTCGTTTCGATCGCTACATGCAAATCCCGCGTCGTCACGATATCCGGGGCGGCAGCGACGGCCACAGCCAGTGCGTCGTGCAGGGGAGCTCCGGCAATGCCGAAGACATGTTCGTAGGTTCCCGCGAAAAACGCGAGTAGTTTTCCGACTATGCACGAGACCTGCCCATCTGAAGCCGTCAGGCGGGCGATATCGTCCGGATCGAGCATGGCTTTATTCGTTGCATCAAGGCCGACCATGGTCAGTGAAAGACCAGAGCGAAATACTATGTCTGCAGCCTCGGGATCCACGTATATATTGAACTCGGCAGCCGGAGTAACGTTTGATTCTGCAACCGCGCCCCCCATCAGAACCACTGACGCGATGCGGTCGATCAGTTCAGGATACCGCCGAAGAAAGAGGGCAATATTCGTGAGCGGACCGGTCGGCACCAGCGTAATCGGCTCCGTTGAACTCGAGACAAGGTCTGCGATCAGATCCACCGCATGGAGCGGGGAAACCCGCTCCCGGGGGGCCGGCAGGTCTGCGCCATCGAGTCCTGAGTCTCCGTGTATGTCCTCGGCAACCCGAAGCGGGCGTACGAGCGGTACGTCGCAGCCTCGGGCCAGTGGAATGTCATGCGCTCCAATGAGCGACAGGATTCTCCGCGCGTTCAGGAAGGTCTTTTCGCCCGTCTGGTTGCCCGCGACGGTGGTGATCCCGCGTAAATCAAGGTCGTCGGCGGCGAATGCGGTCATAATTGCCACCATGTCGTCGTGCCCGGGGTCACAGTCGATAATTATCGGAACGGCTGGCGATGTTGTGTCAGGGGATACCCTCATGTGTCTTTCCCGTGCGCCTGTGCGCGTTGACGTCGCC
The DNA here is from genome assembly GCA_007121695.1 of Spirochaetales bacterium. Classification (GTDB taxonomy): domain Bacteria; phylum Spirochaetota; class Spirochaetia; order DSM-27196; family SKKC01; genus SKKC01. The sequence continues at coordinate 6,369 of SKKC01000011.1, forward strand.
GATGGGCCGCCCTCCGCTTCCGCGGAGCGAAGTTTCGAGCAGAATACACCGCGAGAACAATGACAGTGGCAAGATAGGGGATGCTCTGCACGAGGTCCGACGGGATATCGAGCGACGCAATGTAGATTGTGAGTGTGTTGACCAGACCAAACAGCATGGAGCCGAGCAGGGTTCCAAGCGACAGGTTGCTCCCCATGGTGGCTGCAGCAACCGCTATGAATCCGCGGCCAGCGACCATATCCCGGGAGAACCAGGACACGTATCCCATAGACAGATAGAGGCCGCCCAGGGCTCCGAACACGCCGGATATCATGAGCGCGTACAACTTCACCCGGTCCACGTCTATCCCGACCGACCGCGCAGCATCCGGATTCTGTCCGACCGCACGAATTCGCAGCCCAAGGGGTGTCTTGAACATAACTATGTAGTACACCAACACCGAAAGAAAGGCGACGTAGGTCATTATGTTATGTCCACTGAGTACAGGACCGAGAATCGGGATGCTTCTCAACAGCGGAATACTGAAGCTCGGGAAGGTGAGGCTGCGCAGCGCGCTCGTATTCCGACCGCCTGTAATGACGATAAGCAGGAATATGGTAAGACCGCTCGCGAGGAAGTTCAGGGCTACGGCGGCAAGGATAATGTCGGCTTTCAGCTTCAGATGGAAATATCCGAGCGCTGCACCGAAGAAAATACCCGATGCGACACCGGCCAGCAGCGCGAGCATAAGGCTTTCGGTGTAGATGCTCACGATCACGCCAGTGAAGGCTGCGATGAGCATGATTCCTTCCAGTCCGATGTTGATGTTCCCGCTCATAGCGGTAATTGCCACGCCAAGTGCGGGGAAAATCAGCGGGGTCGAGACCCGGAGGACGGCAAACAGAAACTCTACGGAAAAAATACTGTCCAGAAGACTTGTCACGCGTCTGCCTCCTCACCTGCCTGGCGAATTACCATGCGGGATTCCCATTGCGACAGGAACGCGCGAGCGGTAATAAGCAGAATAATCGCCGACTGAATCACAAGCACGAGCTCAAACGGCACGTCGGACATGAGTCGCAGCTGTTGGCCTCCGACCCGAAGATAGCCGAGGAACACAGCCGCAGCGACGACATACAGCGGGTGGTTGCGACCAATAATTGCCACAATGACACCGTCCCATCCCTGGCCGGGAAGATCCTGCCAGTTGAAACGCCGGTGAATGCCCATGATCTCTACGACACCTCCCATGCCTGCAATCGCGCCCGTCAGAATGTGAACAATAATGATGACCTTGAACACATTGATTCCGCCAAAACGGGCAAATTTCTGATTATGACCGACGGTGCGTATCTCGTAGCCGGTGCGTGTGTGGTACAAGAAATAGTACGCCCACAGGGCGACGAGCAGGGCGAGCACCACGCCCCAGTGTATGCGGGTGCGGTCTATGAGCCGCGGCAGCTCGGCGCTTTCCGGAAGTCGGAACGAAACCATAAACCCTGCTGCACGGTCGCGAAAGAAATTGTTAATGAGGAAGAGTCCCGCGTACAGGGCTACGAAGTTCAGCATAAGAGCCGTAACGACTTCGCTGGTATTGAAGCGTGCCTTGAGGTATCCGGGGACGAGTCCCCAGAGCCCGCCAAACGTTCCCGACACGATCAGAATCAGAGGAATGTGAAAGAACCACGGCATTGACGTTGACACGGCAAAGGCTGTTCCGACCGCTGCGGTAATGTAGAAGGCCCCTTCTGCACCAATGTAGAACTGCTCTGCCTGAAATGCTATGGAAAGAGCAACCCCGGTAAAAATAATCGGTGTCGCGATCTCGAAGATGCTCGCTATGGTCCGCTGCGAGCTGAACGGGCCGAACAGAAATGTCGAAATCGAGTCGCCCGGTGAGCTGCTGACCAGTATGATCAGGAGAATACAGATAAGCATGCCAATGAGAATTGCGATCGTCGTTCGAATCGCTTCAAAGTGTTTAAGCAGAAACTGCTGCACTGTCTGCCTCCTGTCGTTTCACACCAAGCATATACGGGCCGAGGTCTGTCGCAGTCACTTTTGACGCATCGTCAAACCGTGCCACGATTTCGCCATCGTACATTACGATAATCCGGGTAGATAGTTTCAGTATTTCGTCGAGGTCAGCCGATACCAGGAATACGGCTCGTCCCCGGTCCCGAGCTTCGACAATAAGGCTGTGAAGGTGTTCCCAGCTGCCGATGTCGACCCCGCGAGTGGGTTGTGACGCTACGACAACATCCGGATCTGCAGACAGCTCGCGTGCGACAACGCATTTCTGTATGTTTCCACCCGAGAGGGAAGAAATCTCGTGCTTTGGCGAGCCCGCCCGGACTCTGTAGTCCGTAATGAGGCCGACCGTGTGAGCGAGCACCTTTTTCCAGAAAATCCGCAGGCGCGTCGAAAACGCGGGCTTGTCGTAGCGGTCGACAATGATGTTTTCCTGTATGCTCATAAGCGGAGCAACGCCGTCTTCCATTCGGTCTTCCGGGATATGCGATACCCCGAGGTGCCTGATTTCCTTCGGACTCAGGCTCGCTATGTCGCTCGAGCCGACGAGAATTTCTCCAGAGTCGACCGGGAGCAGCCCGACGAGTGCTCGGACGAGTTCTGTCTGTCCATTTCCTTCCACTCCTGCTACACCCAGAATCTCGCCTCCTGCGACTTCAAAAGAAACGTTCTTCACCGCCTGCACGCCGTCGTCCCGGGTCATGCACAGGTTTCGAACAGAAAGTCTCGCTGCCCCTACCTGTTCGGGTGCCGGGACGCGACTGAGGTCAATCTTGTGGCCGACCATACGTTCCGCAATGGCTTCTATGGTAAGCTCTTCCGCTGCCCGGGTCTCGACGACCTTTGCCGCGCGCATAATGGTCACGGTGTCGGCGATCCGCTTCACTTCTTTCAGCTTGTGCGAAATAAAGACGATCGTCTTGCCCTGTTCCTTCAGGCGGTCGAGCGTCTGAAAGAGAATGTCCGTTTCCTGCGGTGTGAGCACGGCAGTCGGCTCGTCGAGGATCAGGAGTTCTGCGTTCCGGTACAGGGCCTTCAGAATCTCTACCCGCTGTCTCGTTCCAACCGGCAGCTCGTCGATGCGTTTGTCGACGGGAACCGAAAGCTGATACTGCTCCGAAATATCGCGCGCCGTTCGTACTGCGGCATCGAAATCGAAGAACACGCCAGCGTTTTTCGGTTCTACACCGAGCACGATGTTTTCGGCGACTGTCAACTCGGGAGCGAGCATCAGGTGCTGATGCACCATACCGACTCCGGCCTGTATGGCATCGCTTGGCTGGGAAGGCGCGAACGGCTTTCCCCGGAGTGATATGGAGCCGCTTTTCGGCTGTGTGATACCGAACACGACCTTCATGAGGGTCGTCTTGCCGGCACCGTTTTCTCCGACAATCGCGTGAACGCTGCCCTGTTCAATGTCGACGCTCACGTCCTGGTTCGCAATCGTGCCGTTCGGGTAAATCTTCCAAAGGTCTCGTATAGATAGAATGGTTCCCATATGTCGTGGTTCCGTCCGGAAAACAAACGCCCTGCAAGCGTGTGCTCGCAGGGCGTAAAAAGTGGTGTGTCTACTGGCCGATAGCCGTATCCACAACGATTTCACCGGCATCGATCATTTCAATGAGCCGGTCGAGTTCGTCGATCATTGCCTGCGGGACAATGCGCTCGAAGTTTTCATTTCGTGCAATGCCGACGCCGTCTTCGCGAATACCGAGCAGTTCGGCCTGGCCTATCGCGAGCGTTCCATCGAGATATCGCTCGATCGCGTACACAACGGAGTTGTCGACGTTCTTGAGCATTGAGGTCACGACTGCGGCAGCGATATTTGGCTGGCTGTCGCGAAGGAGCATGTACTGGTCGGAATCAACGCCGATCGAAAATACGTTCTGTTCGCCGGCTGCTTCGAGTGCACCGAGTCCGCTTTCACCGGCAGCGGCGAAAATAACGTCCGCACCCTGCTCGATCTGGGCAAGCGCGAGTTCCTTTCCGCGTGCGGGGTCGTTGAAGTTACCGACATAGGCGGCGAGGATACGCACGTTCGGATTGACCTGACGCGCTCCCTGCTCGAAGCCGACCCGGAAGTCGTTAATGACCGGTATATCCATACCGCCGATGAATCCGATGGTGTTGCCACTTCGTGCACGATCGAGATCAGACGCTGTCAGCATGCCTGCGAGCGCGCCTACGATGAAACTGCCTTCGTTCTGGCTGTACAGGATCGAATAGACGTTCGAGAAGTCCCCAGCCGAGTAGTCAACCGATGTGTCGTAGACAATGAAGGTCGTCTCCGGATACTGAACCGCGAGGTCCTGCACGTACTCTGCGAGCTGCCAGGTTCCCGCGATAATTATGTCCCAGCCGCCACCTGCGAGCTGTGCAAGGTCTGGCTGCCATGCCGATGAGTCGTATCCGCCTTCGACAATGCGGGTTTCGACGTCGAACTGCTGGGAAACAATCTCGATTCCTCGTGATGCCGAGTCAAAGAATGACTGGTCTCCGCGGGTACCGTTGAGATACAGAAGTATGCGGGTACTGTCGCTCGCTGCTTCCTGTCCTCCGCCTGCGAAGCTGATTCCACTCACCAGTATCAGCCCGGCCACTGCTAACATGAGTATACGTTTCATAACGCACTCTCCTTTTGTGGTTGTTGTGTTTACGACGTAAACACTTCTTGTAACAAGGAGACGAACGCCTCCATGTCCAATTCATTGATGATGTTCATTCCTCCCCCGTCCCAGGGGACACTCGCGCCGCGCAGGGCGGTATGGCTGAGGTCCATTTTCAGGCGACCATCGTGCCGAGACCACACAACGCTCGGGTCAAGCGCGACTGCCATGGCAACCGGATCCGCGAGCGCGGTGAACGCCTCGCCGTAGCGCTGCTCCATATACCGGAAGATCCACTCCTGCAGGTCCTGCACGAGTTTTCCTTTCCGGTCCGTGTTTCCCACCGCCTGTGCCAGTTGTTCGCGGTTCATGCGCGAGGCCATGCAGGCTTCCCAGGGTACAATCGTTACGGGAATATCGGAACGGAATACGAGATCGACCGCTTCCGGGTCGGCGAAAAAATTGAACTCGGCGAAGCGTGTGACGTTTCCTTTCTCCAGCGCACCGCCCATGATCACGAGCGAACCGATCTGTCGCACAATCTCCGGGTACAGGTTTATCGTGATCGCAATATTCGTCAGCGGGCCAAGAGCGACCACGGTAGCGCCCGGGTGTTTCGCAAGCAGGCGCGCGAGTCCCGCGGGGGCGTTCTCTGCCTCCGGAGCCTTGCCGGACTCCGGCAGGTCGACGGTGCCAAGACCGGTCGGTCCGTGAATGTTGGTTGCGAGTACGGCATCCTGCAGAAGGGGGCGCGATGCGCCCTCGAACACAGGAATGTCTGCGTATCCGGTGTATGCCAGCAGGTCGCATACGTTGCGGGTGACATTCTCCCGTTTCACGTTCCCGCTCAGGGTCGTGATGCCAACGACATGAGCTGCAGGATGATGGAGTGCCATGAGAATCGCCACGGCGTCGTCTATACCGCAGTCGGTATCGATAATGAACGGTGTTGGCATTGCGAAAATACTCCTGTTTCGAGGTCATAATAGCGCAGAATTGTCTGCGGCGGTAGGGGATATCCGGCAGAAACGCAATGTTTCGATCGCTAGCCTTGCGTGGAGGAACTGCCCGCCGTATAGTGACTGGTATATGGGGAAAATCTGCGTAATCGGTAGCGTCAACATGGATCTGGTCGTACAGACACCGCACTGGCCGAGCCCCGGCGAGACGGTAACGGGCTCCGGGTTCATGACCGTCCCCGGTGGTAAAGGCGCGAATCAGGCTATCGCCGCCGCGCGACTCGGGGGCGAGGTGCGTATGCTTGCGCGTGTCGGTGCCGACGCATTCGGTCGGCAGTTGCTCGAGAACCTTTCGGCAGCAGGCGTGCAGTGCGACGACGTACGGGTCGTGGACGGTGTCGCAAGCGGTGTGGCGGTTATCACTGTCTGCGACGGCGAGAACGAGATAGTGCTCGATCCCGGCGCCAATCACAGCCTGACACCCGACGATGTGCGCGAGTTTGAGCACCATATTCGCGATGCAGAGATGCTGCTCGTCCAGCTCGAGGTACCGTTGCCGGTTGTGACTGCAGCAATCGAACTGGCTCAGTCGGTCGGAACCCCGGTTCTGCTGAATCCTGCGCCCGCACTCGCGCTCGATCACGACCTGCTTTCACGCGTTACGGTTCTCACGCCGAACGAAGGGGAGGCCGCGCTGCTCGCCGGGTTGTCACGCGAGGATGCCTCAGCAGAGGAACTGCTGGACGTTCTCCAGAGCTATGGCGTACAGACGGTATGTATTACGCAGGGAGCGAGGGGTATCACATACCGCCACGGCGGCCTTGAAACCGAACAGCGAAGCGCCGTTTCTGTCGAGGTCGTGGATACGACTGCGGCCGGAGACGTCTTCAGCGGCGCACTTGCCGTTGCTCTGACCGAAGGTGCACTATTTGATGACGCGGCCGCGTTCGCGCAGAACGCCGCGGCTATCGCGGTCACCCGAGCCGGTGCGACCCCGTCGATTCCGACCCGAGCCGAAGTGGAGTCTTTTCATGCCTGACATGTACGAAATTTACGATCATCACGCATCGCGATATCACGAGCTTGTGCAGCGTGAAGATGCCGACGGGGACCTCAGAAAAGCAGTCTTCGAGATCGTGAACTGGCGGAACACCCGGGTGGTCGAGGCAGGCGTCGGCACCGGCAGGGTCACGAGCTGGTACGTCAAATACATTACGTCCGCGTTGCTGCTCGACCGCAGCGAGGACATGATCGATACAGCACGTACACATCTGTCGCCATTTCTGCACCGTCTGACGTTTCGCATCTGCGAGAATACGGACCTTGAGCGTATGAAACGGCAGGTTATTCATCCGGATGTCGATAATACCGGCGCCGACATTTTTGTAGAGGGCTGGAGCTTCGGGCACACGGTTCTCGACGCCGAGGATCAGCCTGGCGGTATAGACGAGCGTTGCGACCAGCTTGTGCACTCGTCGGCAGCGCTTGTTCGAAACGGCGGAACCATGATTTTCCTCGAGACACTCGGTACCAACGTAGACGAGCCCGGTCCGCCGGTCCCTGGTCTTGCACGGTTCTACGAGCGGCTTGAAACCTCATACGGCTTTACACGGCACGAAATCCGCTCCGACTACGTATTTGACAGTGTCGAGCAGGCAGCAGATCTGTGTGGTTTTTTCTTTGGTACCGACATGGCAGAGAGTGTCCGCTCCCGCGGTAGCGAGCGCGTACCCGAGTGGACGGGGATGTGGACCCGTCGGGTCTGACCTATCGTCTGCTTCCCTGGGCGACCGTCTCCCGTATCTGAACAGTCACGATAACCTCGCGACTACCGAACAGATCGGTAATCTCGGTAGTAACCCGTGATCCGTCGGTCGTTCCAGGCGGTATATCCGCGTAGACCGCTCGCCGCGCGTCGTGCGGCAGGGTAACCCGTATTCCCCGGCGTGCTTCCTCCGGTGTCAGTGTAACGGTATACCGGATCGCATCGCGCTTCTCTGTAGTACGATGCCTGTATTCACCCGGATTCGCGTCTGCCTCCGGACCGAAAAACGCTTCCCATAGCTCCCAGAGAATTCGATCCGCGTCGGAAAAACCTCCTCGGGCACTGTGCGCTCGCGCTGAACCGGTACCGTCTGCGGTGAAGACACCGCTCGCGAGCAGCTGGTCGTACTCCCGCCGACGTGCAGGATCGAGCAGGGTCTCGTAGGCGGTCTGGGCCTCATGAAACAGCCTTGCATCGGCCGAGCCACCGGCGTCCGGGTGATGTTTTTTTGCCTTGGCGCGAAGCGCCTTGCGTATTTCCTCGTTCCCTGCGGTTTTTGGTACACCAAGTGCTTCGTAGTGTG
>SKKC01000325.1 GCA_007121695.1 Spirochaetales bacterium
CTGTTCGCTCGGCGTTCCGCCGTTCTGCCCCACAGCGTCGATCTGGGCGACGGCCTGGTCTACATAGTCGTAGTTGACCTTCCCCAGTTTGGGATCAAGCGTATCTGCCAGCTCAGTGGTTGAATCGAAGGCATCATCGAACGCGAGCGAGAGAAAGTCACCAAGCAGCTTGGGAAGGCCGGACGCGCCGATTGCCAGATTTGCGGCCAGCGAGTTCAGTTCGGGATCGCTGTTATTGCGCCTGGCGAGCGAGTCCGCCAGTGCGTCATACGCTTTGGCCTGAACCCTGGTGTCGTTGGACGACAGCGCGTTGCGGGCGTACGTTACCTGCTGCTCGAACGAAAGCTGCGACGGATCCCGTTCCAATCCCGCGAACAGGTTGGTCGAGAAGAACTGCTCGCAGCCTCCAAGCAGCAGCAAAGGAAGCAAAAGGAGCGCTGCGGGCAACATGCACCGTGCCGTTGTGTTCATCGTCTTCACCTACCTATCGGTGCCAACCCGCAAAAATCCGAGCGACCCGCCCGGTCAGAAGCGCATCAGAAGCGAAAGGCTGCTTCCAGCGACGCCCCGGAAGACGGTGCGTCACCCGGATAGCGGCCGAGTTCACGCGTAAACAGCGCCGCGTTGATATCCAGAAAGCCCAGCGAGAGCCCGGCTCCCACGGTTGGGTGGCCCTGGTAGAGCCCGGCCCGCAGTGCAACGCTGTTCCAGATAGAAATCTGTGTCCCAGCGTGCAGGTGCAACAGCGCACCTGAGGCGGAATCGTGGTCGGCAATGTGGAACAGGTAGCGCACTTCCATGTGCACCACCGGGTCAAGCCGTCGGCCAAAGCCGCTGAGCTGCGGATGGTAGGCAAACGCAACGTTTGCCGTCATCGGTACGTAGTAGTTCTCGCTGATGTAGCCCGGGTCGCCGGAACGCGCCGGTGTCGGCAGCGAGCCTCCCATCATGGCTCGCCGAACCTCGGCCAGGCTGTGCTCCGAGTAGTTGAGATCGGTGCCGCCTACGTCCCGCAGCGTGAGCCCAACGGTGGCCTGCGGCCACTCAAGCAGCGCCCCCAGATCGAGCCCGATGCCGAACCCGTTCAGTACCGGTTTTACCAGTACAAATACGACTCCGGCGACACCGCCAGCCAGAAGCATGACAGCAGCACGGCTGTATACGTCGGGAGATGACATGCCGACAAACGAGCCACAAAATACCGCTGCCGCATATTTCGGAACGAACACGGCCCCGGCGATCCCGACTACCGACGACGCGAGAACGGGTCCCAATCCGGCGTGAACGCTCAGTACAAAGGCAATCGCGTTCCCCGCGAACACCATCGCAAATAGGACGGATGCTCGCGACGTATCCGGTGTGACATCCGTCCCGCGGTGCTTCAGGGCCCGAAGCGACGTCGCCTCACGCATCATTCCGGAGAGAAACCCGACAAACACAAGCGCCGTGAGACCGAAGGCTATACCCGAGACCGACATGCTGCCGTGCACGACGCGGGCAAGCAGTACGAGCGTCGCACAGACGAGAAGAAGGAATGCAGCGTCCGACGTACGCGGCGTTGATCTCATGCGTTCAGCTTCAGGTGTGCCGCACGAGCTGTCAAGAAGCGAGGCACGCTTCGGACCACTCGTTCTTGCGCTCCTGTCGCAGCTGGATATACGATGCCGGTGCTATGAGCTGGCAGAAGCACATAACCGTGATCGGCGGTGCGAATATGGACATACAGGGATATCCCCTCGAGGCTCTTCGACGACACGACTCAAATCCCGGGGCCGTTCGTGTAACTCCCGGCGGAGTCGGGCGCAACGTAGCCGAAAACCTTGCGCGCCTGGGTGTTTCTGTTGATCTGATTACGGCCGTCGGCGCTGACGATCCCGGAAAGACTATTCTTCGGGGCGCTCGTGACGCGGGGATTAGCTGCGACGCAAGCCTGACCGCTGAGCATGGGCAGACGGCAACGTATCTTGCAGTTCTTGACGAACGCGGCGACATGGATGTGGCGATTATTCAGAGCGGAATCTACGCTCTGCTCGATCGCACCCATGTCGAGAAACACAAGAGTACCGTTGAATCGTCGGCGGCGCTCGTTCTCGACACGAACCTTGAAGTGGAGCTTCTGCACTATCTGTGTACTGCCTTTCAGCATCTGCCGATCTTTATCGACCCCGTCTCGTCGGTCAAGGCTGAAAAACTTGTCTCCCTCTTTTCATGTATTCACACGCTGAAACCGAACGAGCGCGAGGCCGAAGCCCTGACGGGTGTGAGTTGTGACACCGATCGGGGGTGCCTGTCGGCCGCCGCCGCGCTTCGGGCGCATGGCGTACAGAACGTGGTAATTACCCGTGGAGAGCGGGGGTACGTCATAGCAGACCGCACAGGGCCATCTTTGATCCCCGCCGTGCATTCTCAGGTAGTCAGCGCTACCGGGGCAGGGGATGCCTTTATGGCCGGGCTCGTTTACGGCTTTCTCGGCGGGCACGGACTCTCCCGGGCCGCGGAGTACGGTCGTGTGCTAAGCTCCTGGGCGCTGGGTGCAGGCGCGACTATCGCCTCGGACATATCCGCACAAAGACTGGAAAAGGAAGTGAAGAACCAATGAACCATACACCGTATCTCGATGTTCACCCGGAAGTGGCCGAGGCGCTGTCAAACGGAGATCCCGTTGTTGCTCTTGAGTCAACCATTATCTCTCACGGGATGCCCTACCCGGACAACATTCGTATGGCGGCCGAGGTCGAGGACATTATTAGGAACGCGGGAGCAGTTCCCGCTACCATCGGAATAATCGACGGACGGCTGAAAGCAGGGTTGTCGGAAGTGGAGATCGACTACCTCGGGAAACACACCGACGTTGCGAAGGTTTCTCGACGCGATATGGCGCTCATTACGGCCACCGGGCGTAGCGGCGCAACGACGGTCGCTTCGACCATGATTGTCGCGGCAATGGCCGGGATTCGGGTTTTCGTGACAGGCGGCATCGGCGGTGTGCACCGAGGTGCCGAGGCGACCATGGATATTTCCGCCGATCTTGAAGAGCTTGCGCGGACCCCTGTAGCTGTTGTGTGCGCCGGAGCCAAATCCATCCTCGACATTGGATTGACGCTCGAATATCTCGAAACCCGGGGTGTGCCCGTACTCGGGTACCAGACAGAGGATTTTCCGGCTTTTTATACCCGTACGAGTGGATTCAGAGTAGACCATACGATTACAGGCGCACAGGAGGCTGCGGCGATTCTCGCAGCGCAGTGGGGCATGGGGCTGTCCGGAGGTGCTGTCATTGCAAATCCGGTTCCCGCGTCTCATGAAATGGACCTTGCGGCTGTGAACACAGCCATAGAAACCGCGCTGTCGGAAGTGTCAAAGCAGGGAATATCGGGCAAGGCCGTTACGCCGTTTCTGCTCGCGCGGGTTTCCGAGCTGACAGGAGGGGCCAGCCTCAAGACCAACATACAGCTTGTGTTCAACAACGCCCGGGTCGGGGCCGAAATTGCTTCTGCGTATGCCGCCAAAGCGTGTTAGTATCACCGATATATTATGATTAAAAAAATTGACGACGTATTTGATGCATTCGAGCGACTCGGTTTCATTCGCGTCGTCGACAACCTGGGCCTGTTTTTTGCGGACATCGGGCGAAACACCGGGCATACCAGTAAACTGCTTGTAGGCTACGGTTTTTCCGACGAAGAGCTGCGAGACGGGCGCTACCAGAACCGTATACATCCTGACGACCGAAGGTCGTATCTTGAATCCTGGCGCCGTATGAACGAGGGTATCGAAGACGAGCTTTTCTGCGAATATCGGGTCATGGACAACACCGGAGTCTGGCGATGGATCGAAACTCACGCTGTCGTCATGGACAGGGCGGCCGACGGAACCATTAATACCGTCGTCGGCATGGACCGGGCAATTGACGCTCGCAGGCAGGCCCTTATGGCGCTCGAAGAACGGTACCGCGACACTCGGCGGAAACTTGACGTCGCCGAAAAACTGACCGGTAGCGATACCATTTTGCGAACAGATCGAAGCCTCGCCGACAGTCTCTCCGAGGCAACTCGTCAGTTTTCTGACATCCTCCAGTTCGACAGAATAGCGTTGTTCGTCGCGCGTTCGGGTGTGGCAGCGGGTACAGCACCCAGGTGGCATCAAGTCTGGAGCAGCAATCCGGGGCTGTCGGCGCGCGGCAGACACCTGAACGAATCGCTCCACGCAGTCCAGAACGAGTATCGCCCCATGATCATGGACGAGTCGCCCGAGGCAGAAGGCTACCAGTCGCTGGTGGTCGTACCGCTGTGTCTCGACGGCGTGCACATTGCAGTCATGTCCATAGAAAGCGCGTCACGGGGCGTGTATCGCAGCGAGCACCTCTACGCGATAGAGTCGTTTGCACGGATCATCGCGATCGTGCTCGGCAATCAGCGGTTTATCGAGCGGAAGATTTCGCATCTGAAGAAAGACGCGCTTACCGGGTTCCTGACCCGTGCCTCGCTGGAACACGATGCACCTCGTCTCTGGGACGAGTTCCAGGGCCTCTTCCCGGCGAACGCCGTAGCTATGGTCGACATTGACCATTTTAAACGCATCAACGACACCTACGGGCATCAGACCGGTGACGCGGTGATCCGGCGGGTCGCCGACGTGATTCTACGCAGCCTGCGCCGCGAAGACATGATTATTCGCTACGGAGGAGAGGAGTTTCTTGTTCTGCTGCCCAATGCCGATACTGCGATAGCCGGGCAGGTTATGGAACGTCTGCGCATCGAATGCGAAGGACAGGACCTCTGCGAGTGTACCGAGACGGTAACCGTGAGCATCGGGGTATCGGTCGTGACGCAGCAGTCGCCGTCGCCCCTTGCGGATCAGATAGCCACAGCAGATGAACGCCTGTACGAAGCGAAACGTACGGGCCGAAACCGGGTAGTTTCGGCCTTACCCGATACCCGGGAGAGAGCTACATCCCGAATTTCTGCGTCATGAAAAAACGTGGAATGTCGTGGAAGCGTGGGTCTGGTGAGAACGCAGCGCCGACGCCGAGATAGCGAAACTCGGGCCGGAGAATGTTTGCTCTGTGCCCAGGAGAGTTCATCCACTGTTCAACGACAGCCTCGGCGGCACTCAGGTATGAGTGTGGTGGAATCGGCTCGCCCTGGAAGCTGTAGCTGAAGTAGCCGCCGTTCTGCGAAGGCACGAACACCGATCGCCCCGCCTCGTATTGTATTGCAAAGCTCGTCGCTATGTTTTCGCCGACGCCTCGGCCGCTGAACCCCGCAGCAAAGGCCCGCTCACGTACGGTCCGCTGCCCGGGTACCGGACTCGTGTGAGAGAAAAACCCCCTGTCGCGCATCGCCTGGCTGTGGAGTTCCGCCGCGTACTCGAGGCTGCGGTCGTACACGAGCGGTACAAGACCGCGGCTCTCACGTTGTCGGTTCGTGTGCGCGAGGACCGCCGCCTGCAGCAAGGCCATGTCCAGACGGTCGAACTCAAGGTGCGTGCGGGCGCGGTCGAGTTCGAATAGCGCCTCAGTGGTATACGACCCGTACGGGTTTTCATCTGTCCGGGACTCTGCGGAAACAGGGACAATCACAATCAGAAAAACAGCGAAAATCTTCCACGGCATATCCCCTGGAGTATAGCGCACGAAAACGGAATTTGGTACTGTGGTTAAGTTAATGTAAACAAAAGAGGTATACATGAAACCAGCTCCGCTTCCGCCAGATGAGGAACAGCGTCTGAACGCTCTGCGCAGCCTCGGTATTCTGGATACCGAGACCGAGAAAGACTACGACGACGTCGTTCGTCTTGCGTCACACATTTGTGAAACACCCATCAGCAATATTTCCTTCGTCGACGCTGACAGACAATGGTTCAAGGCGGCAGTCGGACTCGAGAACCGCGAGACATCCCGGGACGTCGCGTTCTGCGCGCATACGATCCTCGGGAGCGATCTGTTTATAGTCGAAGACGCCGCGACCGACGAGCGATTTCACGATAATCCGCTGGTAACGGGCGACCCGAATATCCGGTTCTATGCGGGTATGCCCATACGGGCCGAAGACGGCTCGAACATCGGGTCCTTATGCGCGATCGATCGTGTGCCGAGAAAACTGAACGAACAGCAACGCGAAGCCCTGGATGTGCTTGCTCGACACGTTTCGACCCTGCTTGCGCTTCGCAAAGCACAGCGGGAGATATCCGAGCAGAACAGACGCCTTCAGGAGCTTTCAGATCTCAAGTCCCGGCTCATGGCGATTCTTGCACATGATCTGCGATCTCCCATGAACAATATCGTTGCCTTTATCTCTTTGCTGCGGAACAAGGCAATCGATGCCGAGGAACAACAGGACCTGCTTGCAGAGCTTGCCGGCATGCTCAAATCGACTGAGTACCTGCTGAACAACGTCATCGGGTGGTCGTCGCGCGAACTCGGCGATGCCCCGTTCGAGGTACATGATATTGTACTCGCATCCCTTGTTCGTGAAATCGGAGAGCCTCTTGAAAAGGACTTCCGGGCAAAAGAGAACGAGTTTATGTCGACAGTCGAAGGCGACCTTGTCGTCCACAGCGACCGCAACGTGCTGATCTTTATCATCTGGAATCTGCTGACGAACGCCAACAAATTTACCCGTGGCGGTCGAATCACGGTGTCCTGCACACAGGATACAGAGGCCACCCGGATCACCGTCCGCGACACGGGGGTAGGCATGGCACCGTCCCGTGTGGAAAACCTGTTCGACTGGGGTTCACGACAGCGGGCTTCTGGCACCGACGGCGAACGGGGTGCGGGTCTCGCACTTCTGTTCTGCCTCGATTTCGCGAAAAAAATCGGCGGGTCTATAGAGGTTGAGTCAACGCTTGGCGAAGGGACTGCGTGTACGCTTGTCCTTCCCGCAGCTACAGCGTAATCAGGTTTCCGCCGAAGGTGAGCCCGCTTCCGAACCCTATTGTCAGGATGGTACTTCCGGACGCAATAAGACCGGATTTTTTCATCTGGTCGAGCGCGATTGGAATGGACGCTGCCGACGTGTTTGCAAACTCTTCGAGGTTCGTAAAAAACTTCTCTTTCGGGAAACCGCCGCGCTTCGCCGCGGCCTCGATTATGCGTATGTTCGCCTGGTGCGGTACGACATAGTCAATATCGTCCATGGTCAGGTGTTCGCGCTCCAGAAGCGTCTGTATGATTTCCACCAGAACAGACACCGCAAAATTGTATACGCGGCGACCGTCCATATAGAGAAAACACTGTTCGTTCGTCGTGTCTCCGTCTGCGAGGGGAGTGCGGCTGCCGCCTGCCGGACGGTAGAGACTCTTTGCGTCTGATCCCCGGCTCCGCAGGTACGACGATCGTATGCCCGAGCCGGTTCCATCCTGCGCCTGAATGACAGCAGCACCGGCACCGTCGCCAAAGAGTACGCAGGTGCTTCGATCTTTCCAGTTCACGATGCGGCTGTACACTTCGCTTCCGATCAGCAGCACGGTGCGCGCAAGGCCGCTTTCCACGTAGGCTCGCGCTGTCTCAAGCCCGTACACGAAGCCGCTGCACGCGGCAACAAGATCCATGGCGGCGGCGTTCTCCGCCCCGATCAGGTCCTGAACAATGCAGGCGGTCGAAGGGAGGCCCGGATAGTCCGGGGTGGAGGTTGCAAGCAGAATCAGGTCCACGTCTGAGGCTGCGATACCGGCGTCCGAAAGCGCGCGCACAGCCGCCTGAGCCCCGAGATCGGAGGCTGCTTCATCTGCGGCAGCTACGTGGCGCGAGGAAATACCGGTGTGACTACGGATCCACTCGTCCGACGTGTCGACAATCAACGCAATCTCGTCGTTCGACATTCGCTTTTCCGGCACGTAGGCACCGATCCCTGTTACCTGTGCTTGCACTGAACACTCCTTCATCCCAAAACCGAGACTGTACGGCCCTCGTTCGCCGGGGTCAAGTCCATCTTAATTAACGAAACTCCCGCAGATTACGGTCAAATGCCTGGAGAATACCTCGTACGAACTCGTGCAGGGCCTGTTCGTCCATGGAGTCATCGTCCGGTCCGGGAAAGTTCTGCCTCGCAAAAGCTATGTTTTCGGCAGTATAAAAATCGGGAATTAGGCGGCTCGCGGCAAGGCTCGAGCTTCGCTCAAGCACGATATACCCGTCTGCTATGTCGCTGAAGGGTCGTGGATTCTCCGCATCGCCAAACTGTGTCGTCCGGATGCCCAGGGTGCCAACCGGATCGTTACCCAGTGCGAATCCCATTCGTGCAAGCCCCTCCGGGACCCGGTCGAGCACCGCTTCCATGTATCCGTCGGCGGCAAAATTCATACCCTGTATCCGGCTGTCGTCGGGCCAGGGGCTGTGCAGCAGAACCGTGACAACCGAGTCCTCGCGTCCGCGTCGCACCTGCACGCCGGCAGGCTCCACCCCTTCGAACCCGAGTCCGGCCATTTCCTCTTCGACGCTCGGGAGCGCAAATCCGGACAGCGCGTGCGGAAGGCGCATGAACACCAGCGCCCGCACCCCCGGTTCGACAATGTGTTCACGAATCTCGTCTGCCATGAAGGTATCCGGGGGCCCCTGTCGGATTACCGACCTCATGCGCTCGGGGTCGCTCATGTGTTCGCGTGTCTCAATCTGATCAAAGAAAAATTGCTGGGACAGGGCGCGTACGCGTATAGGATCGCTGCCCTCGGGTCGACCGTGGTTATACGCCCACACCGCCTCGAGAATATCCACATAGTCATCGAAGCCGAACAGGACGTCGCGCCGGAGCAGGAGGTCTGCCGCGACTCGCCGGTCGAAATCTGACCCGTCTACAAGCCCGTCGATAATGGCCTGGTCGTCGGCCCGCAGAAAATCAACCGCCAGCGTATGAACGCCCGCAAGCGGCAGAGCGTTAACCATGTCTGCGACGAAGCCCGTATGCTGCCGTATCCTGCCTATGGTACCCAGGAAGACGATCTGGTGCTCCTCGAGCGTGTCCAGCAGGAAATCTTCCGGACTTCGATGCACGGCCTCGAGGTGGTGCGCCATGGTGTTTGCCCGCTCTGCGTCGATTCCCGGACGCCTGACACCCCGTGTCGGCATTATGTTAAACGGGTCAAGCAGGACGAACGCGAGAATCAGAATACCGCTGTAGAGAATAAATCTGGATCGCTTGGTGGCCATGACGTGTAATGTAACAGCTAAACAGCGTGGGAGGCCATTACCGAAAAATTACTGATGTTCAAGAATGATGATGGTAGTACGACCAGCACGAGGTGCCGACATGTCAAGAGTCAGCGGGCCCTGGTGTTCCGCGGCCGCCTGGTAATAGATGTTCGCGTGGGAGGCGTGGTTTGTAGCCTGCAGGAACGGATCGTCTGCTGCCTGATCCGACGGCGTAAACATGAATATACCGGAGCTGTCGCCAGATCCGATGTTACGCTGATACGTGCCAAACGGAATGTCGCCGAGTCGAATTTCAGCCGCGGAGGTGCCATGTATGAGCGTTGGCTGGCTTCTGAACCAGTCGTTTCCGAAGAGCCTGTACGAACGCGCGGGGATATTCCTGTCGCTCAGAACGTTTGCCGCGGCCCACCGCTCGAGCAATTCGCCGAAGGTCAGGCTCTCGCCGGTGTGCCAGCGTACCGCGTCCTCGATTGCCGCGTAGCCACCAGACGTGCTCTCGTATATTCGAGGAAGCAGTCCGACGCCGCCAAAGTTCCGGACAAGCCAGGTGCCAAAGGCATAACTCGCCGCATAATCGTATTGAATATCGCCGCCCCAGCTCGTCAGCGACCGGTCTGGAAACACGACGAAGTCAGTGAGCCGTCCGTCTGAAACCGTAGCCTCGGGACGTCGTGCCCTGGGTGCGACCCCCCGCGGGCCGAGGAAGCTGTCTTCCCAGTTCGCGATATTCTCGTTTTCGGCGTAACGCTGGAACCGTTCGGCGACCAGTTCCTCGGTCAGCACCGACATAAGTTCGTCGAGCCAGACCTCAGTCCGCGCCTGCCGTCCCGTCCTCACCGACGACTGGTAATAGTTGATCAGATGCTGAATCTCGTGCGCCGTTGTGAGCGCCATTTCACTCGGCCAGAAATCGGTGAGTCGCCACGGAGAGTTGCCGGTCGCGAACGCCGGACCGTGCACGTAGACCATGAGTTTCTCGTTCCCAGGCAGGCTGCTTGTGGTTGACCTATTCAGAAACACGTCTCGTGCGAAGAAGTAGCCGGCAATGAAGGCAGCTGTTGAACCCCCGTCAGGCGTCAGGAAATCGCCGCCAGCGCCGGCAATGTCAGCGAGAAATACGTGAACCGTATCGGTATCCTGCCGCAGTAGTCCACTGGTAGCGGTCGTACCCCAGGGCTGTCCGAACGTATTCGTGAGGGTCTGGAATACGCTCGTACCCGATACGGTTTTTGTGAGCGCATCGCCCAGGGTATCGACCATATCTTGCTGAATATCGCCGGATCCTCCGTTTTCGCCCCAGAGATCATTTTCCACCCAGATAACCAGTTGAAAACCGGATACTACGTCTGAAACGAACCGAACGTGTGCTGTAAATTTGTCGAAATCTTCAGAGCTGAGAGTCCCGGACGGAACCCTGCTTAGCCGCCAGAGCGACTCTTCGGTTACCCCCGCTTCATACCCTGACGCCTCGAGACCGCTTGAACGCAACACGTCCTCCGGTTCGGATGTGGCGTCCGCCTCTGCGGCATCGGCATACCAGTCGGGCTCAACCTCTCGCAGGCCTGGAACTCCGAGGCGTGCATTCCCACGGTGTACCGGAGCTCTCGTATCGGGACCTGACGCATCACCGGTCGTCGCCGACAGCGGACCGGTGCCTGACTGGCTGTCCGCCACCCTGGTGTTTTCCTCTGAGTTCATCGCGTTCAGGCGTAGCGACTGCACCGCCGTCTCGGGGCTTACCCGGAGCTCAGGGAGCGTCTGGCTACGGCCAGTCGGGTTGGTAAAGATCACGAACACGTCCGAGGGCTCGGTGATCGAAAGATCGATCGTAAATTCGCTGCTGCGGTTCTCACCGAGGTGAATAATACGGAAACCGGGTCCGGACACTTCGTGCGCGGGGCGGTCAAGAGACGGGCCGAGGCTGCATGCGAATGCAGCGAGGACTACGCTAAGCGAGAGCAGGACGCGTTTCATCATCAGTCTGGAAAGAAAATACCACGCGGAAGCGTGAAAGTACACGAACTGCTGTGTGTGTACACAGGCTGCAGAGGCGTGGTATTGTGAGTGTCATTGTCGGTCGCTGACCGATTTTCAGGAGTATTACAGAATGACCTTACAGGGAAAGCATACGATTGTTACGGGTGGTTCGCGGGGAATTGGCAAGGCGATTGTCGAGGCCTTTCTTGCCGAAGGTGCCACGGTCGCCTACGTCTCGCGGACGCAGGCAGAGGATCACGCGGCGCTTGAAGCGCTCGCCTCCGAGCACGGCGGGGCTGTTGTTTTTCATCAGGCGGATGTCGGAAACGAGGAGTCCATAACGTCGGCGATAGACGCGCTTCACGAGTCCTTCGGCTCCATCGACGTGCTGGTAAACAACGCCGGTGTCACGAAGGACGGGCTGATTTTCCGCATGAAGAGCGAGGACTGGGATGATGTACTTCGCATCAATCTTTCAAGCGCCTTCTACACCTGTCGTGCGGTATCGCGTCTCATGATCAAGCAGCGCTCCGGAAGCATCATAAACGTCACGAGTATCGTTGGTCTCATTGGCAACGGCGGCCAGGTGAATTACGCCGCGTCGAAGGCCGGTATGGTCGGGCTCACCAAGAGTCTGGCGCGCGAGGTCGCGGGCCGGAGCGTCCGCGTGAACGCGATCGCGCCCGGGTTTATCGAGACGGATATGACCGGCAAGCTGACGCCGGAGCAGCGCGAGGCGCTGGTCGGTCAGATTCCCATGGGGCGTGTCGGGACCCCGCAGGAGGTCGCCTCGGTCTGTGTGTTCCTCGCGGGTGACGCGTCGTCCTATATCACGGGCCAGGTGCTGCCGATCACCGGCGGCATGGCAATGTAGGCGCGGAGGAAGACAATGGCTGAACGAGTATTTGTGACAGGAATGGGGGCGATTACGCCGGTTGGAAACAGCGTCGGAGAAATGTGGAAGAGTCTGCGCGAGGGCCGATCCGGGATCGGGCCCATTACCCACTTCGAATCCGGGGAGTACGCGACCCGGATTGCCGCCGAGGTCAAGAACTTTACGGCATCGGACTTTATGGACAAGCGCGACGCGCGAAAAATGGACGCGTTTTCCCAGTATTCTGTTGCCGCTGCGGCGCAGGCCATGGAGGACGCCGGGCTGAAACAGGGTGATTTTGACCCGTATCGTGTCGGTATCATGATGGGGGTCGGGATAGGCGGGTTTGAGACGCTCGAAAGCGCGTATTTCGCCCTCATAGGAAAAGGCCCGGACCGGGTGCCTCCCATGACCATTCCGAAGCTCATAACGAATATTGGTCCTGCGAATATCGCAATCGCGCACGGAATACAGGGGCCGGTTTTTTCACTCGCGACGGCGTGTGCATCGGGTACCGATGCCGTTATGCAGGCGCTTATGTGGCTGCGGGCAGGTATGCTCGACGTCGTTATCGCCGGCGGTGTCGAGGCCTGCGTGACGCGCATGGGCATCGCAGGCTTTAACGTCATACAGGCGCTTTCGACCGCGTATAACGACGCGCCGGAGAAGGCATCGCGTCCCTTTGACGCGGACCGGGACGGCTTTGTCATGGGCGAGGGCTGTGGCCTGCTTGTCCTCGAACGGGAATCGTTCATGACCGGCCGTGGAGCGACTCCCAGGGTCGAGGTGGCAGGAGCCGCAATGACCTGCGACGCGAACCATCTGACGCAACCGCATCCTGAAGGTGTCGGGGCCATTGCCGCCATTCGGGCAGCGCTCGATGACGCGAAGATGCAGCCGGAAGATATCGACTACGTGAATGCGCACGGTACAGGTACACCCATCAATGATCCGACCGAGGTAAAAGCCATTAAGGGTGCGTTCGGCGATCATGCATACAAGGTTCCGGTTTCATCGACCAAGTCAATGACCGGCCACCTCGTTGGCGCAGCTGGCGGGGTCGAGGCGGTCATTACGGCCATGAGCATAATCGACGGGTACGTTCCGCCGACGATACATCTCGATACGCCGGACCCTGCCTGCGATCTTGACCACGTCCCCAATGTGGGTAGACCGGCGCAGGTTCGCGCGGCCATGAGTAACAGCCTGGGCTTCGGAGGGCATAACGGTATTCTGATTCTGAAGCAGCCTGCCTGACGGCGTGCCCCCCCCGGGGGCAACGCTATAATGATAAAAAAACCGCCCTTCGGGGCGGTTTTTTTGTCTTGCAATACGAGGTCTGAAGCACCTCAGAACCGGTCGATCAGACCTCTGCAGGACCGGTGGGGCCCACGGGTGCAGCACCCGCATTCGCCTCCGCGAGCGCTTCCGGGGCGGTAATGCCGAGCATTTCGAGCACTGCCTTTCCTGAGACTTCTTCTTCGGTCAGAAGGCGCTCGGCCAGCTGCTCGAGGATCTTTCGTTTTTCGGTCAGCGAACCCATGGCCCGCTTGTACGCATCGCTCAGTACGTGGCGAATCTCCACGTCCGCCTCGCGCATGGTTTCCTCGGAGTGGTCCTTGGGTCTGCCCATTTCCTCACCGAGGAAGACATCCTTGCGATCACCGCCGAGCGCCATCGGCCCGATCTTGTCGCTCATGCCCCAGCGGGTGACCATGCTCTTCGCAAGTTTGGTCGCTTCGCTGAAATCACTCTCGGCGCCGGTAGAAATACTGTTGATTACCAGATCCTCCGCTGCGCGCCCTCCGAGCAGTACGGCAATACGGTCAAGCAGGTAATCGCGGGAATACACGTAGCGCTCCCCGGCGGGAAGCTGCTGGGTTACGCCCATGGCTCCGCTGTCGCGAGGCACGACCGTAACCTTGTGGAGCGGGTCGGCGTGCGGAAGCACCGCCGCGAGGATCGCGTGCCCGGCCTCGTGATACGCAATGATTTTCTTCTCTTCGTCGGTAATGACGAGGTTTCGCCGTTCAAGACCCATGAGAATCTTGTCTCGGGCAACCATGATGTCGTCTCGGGTAATGACGGTCTTCTGCGTGCGAGCCGCTATGAGCGCGCCTTCGTTCAGGAGGTTTTCCAGGTCGGCGCCGCTGAAGCCGGGGCAACCTCGTGCGATTTCTTCGAAATC
>SKKC01000330.1 GCA_007121695.1 Spirochaetales bacterium
AAGCAGAGAGGCAGGCAATCGAAAGCGCACTCGATATGGACGATTTCAGCCTAACGGGCGAGGAATTCGGCTTCCTCGCCGAATCACAGGGCGAATTTAACACCCGCGTCTTCGGAGGCCTCGGACTGCGTCTGTTCATGCTGAACCTCGACTTTGGCGCTTCCTACGAGTTCGGAAGTGGCAGTCTTGGTGCCCAGATTGGTACCCGGATACAGTTTTAGGATTAAATTACAGTTTCTGTGGATTTCCTTCGCGTAGTGCGGTATCTTCCCGCCTACGCGTCGGATAAATACCGAGCGGCGGCTGGTTGTCATACGGCAGATTTGCCTGGAAACCGGCCGCGCCAGTCTTAGAGAGCCGCCCGATCCTTGGTACTGAAGGCGGTTATCCCGGGGTGTTACCTCCTAGCACTCCGGGTTTTTTTGTTTTTTTTTGCCGCCCGCGCCCGCAACTGCTGTTTCCGAATATACCCTTAACTCGTAATAAACTGTAGACTTATAGACATGGCAAGTCATTACTCTTTTCGGGTACATATCGAAGAAGTGGAAAACGGCCAGTTCCTGGCTACGTCCGATGAGCTGCCCGGCCTCGTTGCTCAGGGCCGAACTATCGAAGAAGCAACTGAGATTGCTCACGACGTCGCGAAGCGTTTACTCGATTCGTATCATGAACACGGCGATCCCCTCCCGAAAGGGCTTCGCCAATTTGGTTCTATCGTCGACCTCGACATAGCCGTCACAGCGTAATGGGTCGACTGGCTGGGTTTTCGTATCGCGATATTACCAAAAAACTTCGCAGGCTCGGTTTTCAGTTCGATCGAACCGCACGTGGAAGCCACGAAATATGGTGGAACCCGGATTCAAGAAAACGCACAACAATCCCGAATCATCCCGGAGATCTTCCGGAAGGTACTCTGCGCGCAATTCTTAAACAGGCAGACGTTGATCCGGACCGGTTTCTCAGTGGAGACATGAGGGATTGACCTCAAATTCGCGATGGCTTACAGTTTGGACGCTTCGACATGACTCATACCTTCTGCCCCGATAGCTCAGCAGGATAGAGCGGCTGCCTCCTAAGCAGCAGGTCACGCGTTCGAATCGCGTTCGGGGTATATTTTTGTTCAAAAAAACTGAAGCCGTTTCAGAAACCCGTTACCAGCAAATCCATAGCAGCAATAAGGTCTGCCCGCTGCACTCGTGCATCACCCACCTTGTTACCAAGAATACTCGCCGGTACTGCGGCCATCTCAGAGAAAACGGCAATGAGGGTGTTGTCGCCGAGTTTCAGTACAGGATGCAGCCGCGAGACGATCCATGGTTCCGTTCCGGTTCCGTCGCGACGAGGTACAACAAGTCGCGTTGGCAGCTCGGATAGCAGTTCGGCCTGAATGTCGAGTACGTACGGGTAACGGGAACGCGTAGCCGGATTTTCGTTCCGGTAGATATCGAACTGGGCCATCAGAAAGCTCTAAACCCGTCCGAAAAAACACCGTGCGTACCAATTTCTTCCGTGTAGGCTCGGATAGCTTCGCGGTTTTCGCGCAGCCACTGCTCCGAAGCCGTCTGCCGGAGCTTTTCACGAACTGCAGCTTCCAGTAGGGCCGAGAGCTGTATACCGTTTGCACGAGCCTCCTGCAAAAGGGCAGCATCTATACTCACATTGGTGCGCTGCTTCGTGTGTTTTTTCACGTGTATACGATAACACACGCTCTATGGTACTTCAACAGCTGATTGTACGAGCGGATACCCGCGGAGTAGTTCCATGAGCGCGAACTGACAACCTGCGATTCAGCGGATAGAGCAGAACGTTGGCCGAACCCATATTCTCCGGCGACCGTCTGAGCAAGGGTGGTTTTTTTCATTCTCGTGGGCCGTGAACAAGCGTGACGGGAGACTCTGCTATTGCATCCAGTAGCCGCGGCAGGAGATATCGTTGATACAGGCGTTCCGTAGTGGATTCGTCCAATTGTAAATGTAGCTGCGTCTATTCGAACGAGTCGCTGTGTATTTTTTAACAAAATCCGCAGATTCGTTGTTGATTTTCGCCCATTAAACTTCTATGCCATTATCAATCTTCTTCGCGGTAACGAATGGGTAACATTCATTCTCAGCGGTTCAAGCGGAAGGAAACTCAAGCGCGGTGGTGTCAACCTTCTTGCGGGACGTGCATGGCAAGCGGAAAGGGGTGTCGGCAGCCAGGTTTTTTCTTTTTTACGTGGGCGTCTGGAATCACCTTCGGGGAGCAGGAGCTCCGGTTCTGGCGCACCTATACCGGGATAGAGGTAGACTTCGTCATTGGTTCTTCACACGCGATTGAAGTGAAGGCCCCCACTCGTGTCACAGACAGGCACTGCAAAGGACTCCGTGCCCATGCATACGCATACGGATCTCAGTTGCATGCGTTTTCCTGTCAAGGCATGCGCCCCGTTAATCAATCTCGTACGTCCAACTGCAATACTGCAATTATTACTCTATACGAATCCGCATAGAGACAGCTCGCTTCGAACTCCCGCGAGAAACCGTTGCACCCGCCTGCTGCAATACGGGGCGCCCCCTACTCCCCCACCCCCACGTGCTCGAACTCGTCCGCCTCGGTGTCGTAAATGCCGAAGCTCGGTTCGCCGAAGCGGCCCATGATTTCGCCGGGGTTGGCCCAGAGGGTGTTATCGAAGCGGTGAATGTACTTCTGGTGGTCGTGGCCGCTGAATACGGCGTCGTAGTCGCCGCTCTGGGCTATGGGTTTCGCAATATCGGGATAATGGTTCAGGGCGATCACGCGGTGGTCGACGCTCACTTCGGCAAACTGGCCGTGGAGCGTCACGTGTTCGAAGCCCGACGCGATGCGTGCGAGCAGGAACTGGTCGCCATCGTTGTTCCCGAAGACCACGTGTATCGGCCCGGAGAATCCTTCGGCGAGTTGCTTCAGGGTAAATGGAGCGCAGAAATCCCCGAGAAAACACATGAGCCCGGCGTCGTGCGACTGGAGCTGCTCCAGGGCTTTCTCGAGATTCCAGATATTGTCGTGAATGTCACTGAACACCGCGATACGCATGAGTTCAGTGTAAGGGGTGCCCGCTCGGTTTCGCAACTCGTGTTGGTGCCACGACGAGCCAGGCCCGGGGGGTCAGGCCTCGACGTCGATGGTGTTTCCGAGCGCAGGGTCCTGTATGGCTGCCGCCACCTGTGTGCTGCTGGCCATGAGCCGTTCTATGCCCTCTCCCTGCTGTTCGGCAGTATCGAGTGCCATGCGCATGGTCGCAGCGGAGGCTTCGTTCTGAAGTTGAGCCTGCTGAAGTGCAACGCCTGTCTGTGCTATCTGCTGTACCATACCCTAAGGCTAATGAATTCCTGCGGCGAATGCAAATGCGATTCTCCTATCGCGTCACAAGCACTTCGAGTGTCCCGACGCGACGAAAGCCCAGGCGGGTGTACAGGGGTTCCGCCTGCGGTTCGCTCTGAAGCAGAATGGTGTCTGCGCCGGCCTCGACTGCCTGTCTGCACAGTGCGGCTGTGAGTACCGCGGCGTAGCCTCTGCCCCGGTGCGGGGGAAGGGTCGCGATCTGATACAGTCCCGCGGTGCGGTCGCCCTCGCGCCGGACACGGCCGCAGCTGGCCACCTCCCCCGCTGCCGTGGCGAGAAACCACCAGTCCTGCGGTGCGGTGGATACGCTTCGCGCGCGCCAGAGCGCCGCAAAGACCTCCTGGAACGCCCGGTGCCCGGCCTTATCGTGTCCGTTCGCGCCCGCGTAGACCCGCGTCCATGCGTCGACCTCGGCCGGGTGCGACAATTCCCGCACGTCGACGCCTGCGTCTGCTCGAGGCCCGGCGCACTGCCCGGGTTCGGTGTCCGGCGCCACGCGCATGGTCATGGCGGGACACGACGCCCGTACCTCGTATCCTTCAGCGGCGGGTGCTGAAAGTATGTGTTCGGGCATGCCGGGGTTCCACAGTAGCAGCCGGATTTCACAGACGCCGTAGCGATCGTGAACCGCCGCCTGCAGCTCGCGCAGGTACGCCCGCGCCCGATGCGCCGTATCAATTTCTGCGTCGACGAAGGCCGGATCCACGAGT